>CAZZVF010000024.1:0-18244 GCA_964657355.1 uncultured Buchnera sp. | reverse complement strand
CCGGCAGCGCACGTGCCCGCCGCGTGCCAGCAGGCCATCGACGGCCTAGGCCAGCGCGGCCGCCTGGATGTCGGCCAGCACGACGTTCATTCCGGCCTCCACAAAGGCTTGGCCGAGTGCCAGGCTACGCCGCTGGCGCCCCCGATAACGGACGCCGCCTCGACATGCCTCAACGGGGCGGTCCGGCCGCAGGACGATCGTCTGAGAGCCGACGAATTGCCGCGTTCCGGTCCAGCGGGGACCACTCCTGCGCCGCCGCGACACATGACCGGTGGAGCGGGGCGCATGCGTCGAACAGCGCCAGCAGCGTCCCGGTATGGTCCTGCACGAGCCTGATGACGTGCACCGCCGTCAGCGTCACTTGGTAGGCCGGCGAGCCCGGTCGGATGCCCAGGGCCGTTGCCCTGTCGTCGCTGTAGACGCCGGCCAGACGGATCGGCTCCAGGCCCGCGGCGAAGCAATCGGCCCCATAGCAGAGCTTGCCTGGGCGGCCCGTTACCACGGTGCCGGCACCGGGCAAGCCGTCATCTGCGGCGGCGGCGGCGAGATCGAGGGGGGGCTTCGCGACCGGGCGCCCGAGCACCCGTGGCGCGCCAGCCTTCCAAGATCCGGACAGGACGAGCGGCAATGTGTCGTTCAGCAGGTTCAGGTCACTGGATGCGACCCGCGCCGACAGAGCGTCGAGTTGGGCCTGCCGCCCGGCGTAGGCCTGGGCCAGGCAATCGGGCGTTGCCGTGGCGCAGGCCCCGTCGCGAGAGCTGATCCAGGCGCTTTGCTGGGCGATGAACGCTGCCCGCACCGGACCCTCGGTATGGCGCAGCACGTCCCCATACGCCTGGCCCAGCTCCGCGTCCGCGCGTCGGAGCCTGGGGTCGGCGCAGATCGCGCGCTCTATCCTTGTCTTCGCCCGCCCGCAGCTGACGCCGGGGGCGGCGCTGGCGGCACTGGCTAGGGTTGCCGCGGCGAGGAGCACGCATGATGACAGCCTCATCAGCGGCGCACGGGCTGGGCGGCTGGCGCTGCCGGCGGACCGGGCGGCTTGACGGGTGGCGGCATGGCTGCGGAGAGCAGGCGCGTCTCGGCGGCCAGCCGGTCAGCATACTTGGCCATCGTCGGGCTCGAGGACATGCCGCGGAACAGGGCCGTCGCCCGCGCCCAATCGCCGGCGGTGGCCGCCTCGAAGAACGATGCGCCGGGTTCGCGGGTCGCGAACCCGGGCCCCTGCTGGAAGAAGCGCGACATGACGGCGGTCTGCCAGCCCGAAGGCAGCTGCTCGAACCGCGGGACCCCAGGCTTCGCGGCGTCGTTCCAGGCATCCTTGGCCTGGTTCGTGACGAAGGTATGCACCGCCTCGTCGACCTTGTCCGCCTCCCCCTTGTCCAGCATAGGGACGGGCGCGGTCTCCGCGACCTTCTTCGCGACCGCCTGCTTGGACATCCGGGCAAAGTTGCCCGTCGGGAAGACCGCCGCGCTGTTCATGCCCGGCTTGATGGGCGGCACGATGTGGCCCCGGTGTTCGGGTGCGGTGAACAGGTTCAGCTTGAACTTGAGGACGCCCTCCAACCCGAGCTTCGTCGTCAGTTCGTGGGCGTACCACTGGCCGATGTCGAAGCCCGTCGCGATCGTCATCCCGCTGCTGTCGACCGTCATGCCGCGGCGCATCGGCACGTAGCCGCGCAGCCACTGCCCGCCCTCGAATTTTGACAGCTCGTCGAATTGGATGGCGGTGCCGCATGCGCCGTTGACCCGCGCGTAGACCGCCGGATCCGTCTTTCCGATGAAGCGGCTGTCCATGCGGGTGACGGGTATGAGCGAGTAGTGCCGCGACACGAGCTCGGGCGCGATCCTCGCGATCAGGTCGGCCATCGTGACCTTCGGCTTGGCGGCCGGCCGGTGATGGGCGCCATGCTTCGATGACGGCGGCGGCAGACCAACCTGGAGGGTTGCCGGTGACGGCGCTGGGGTGGGAGGCGGTGGCAATGACGCGACCGCCTTCTCGAGGACCGGCTTTGTCTTTGCTTCGGCATGAAGGCCTTGCAGGAACGTCGTCGCCTGCGCGACGTCCGTGAACTGCATCGCGGTCGCCTGCCAGGGCTGCGGGAGTCCCGGCTCGGTCACGAGCGCATAGTGCCGCATGTCGCCACGCAGGATGCTATGTCCCTTGAGCCAGACGAAGATCGCGTCGTTCTCGACATCGACTTTGTCGTCGAGGGTGGTGACGCCGCCATCAGCCCGTCGAAGCGTGTCCGCGATGCTTTCGGGCGCCATGTTCCCTCCGTAGCCGTGTGCAATGTGCCGTCGGAGCGCTGGTCCGTCCATCCCGCCGGCGGCTACGGCGTACGGTCGTTGCGGAAGCAACGACAGAGATCAGGCTCGCGCGTACGCTATTACATCAGCGGTGGTTATTACATCAGCGGTGGTTGCCAATCGGAAGGCAGCACCCGAGGGGGACAACGCTTGGGGCCTATTGGGACCAAGCCAATTTCCGTGATCAGCTGCTCCTACGCGATCGATTTGTTCAAGCATGTCGCCGATCGCCTCGCGGCGTCTCGCATCATCGCCGGCCAGCGCATTCTCGCCCTGAAGCCGTGCGGCCGCGATCGGGTTCCGGATTTCGTGCGCAACGCCTGCAGCGACCCGGCCAAGCCCGGCCAGGCGTTCCGCACGCGCCGCACGCGCCGCCATCAAGTCCGCCTCCTGGCGCGCTTCGGCGAGGCGAAAACCGGCCTCGTTCAGCGCGTCGATGATCTGATCCAGTTCCCGCTCGCCGGTGCGGGCAACGACCGGCATCCGCTCGATGCCAGTATGTCGCAGGGCGCCTTCAATGCCACGCACATGCCGCCCCCAAACGACAAGTGTGCGCCATAGCCAGGTAGACATCGCCACCATCAAGGCGAGAAGAACGCCGAGCCCGAGCTGCAGCGGCCTGAACCCCTGGATAGCGCGGACCCGACCGCCTGTCGACCACCACGACGCATGCGATTTACGATCCGGAGGATACGAAGGGCGAAAAGGTATAAGCGCACGCCAGTTTGTAGAACTGCTGCATTCGAAACAGTTCTACGATTCGTGTTGAAAAGCCAGCAGCCACTCCACAATCACACGGAATAGAACGCTTTAAGTAGCAGCTTTTTCTGTGGCACGTAACTTGCTCTCCTAAACTGGCGTGGAATTATCCGCCGATTGGAGACCATGGATCGCTTATCGAACCCGCTGGACGCCGTCGCCGCTTTGCCGCCGGCCTCGGGCGCTCTTCCCGCTTTTGCCCGCCGCCGCCGCGGGTGAGCTGAGCTCCTATGCGTCTGCCTCACTCCCTGCTGCGATCGCCCGGTCCGCCCCCGAGGGAAACGATGACCGCGGGTGGGCTCGCTCATTCGTCGTCGTCGAAGCTCGACATGAGCACACCGTCTCGAACCCTCATCAGCAGGCACCCTCCACGCCTAGAAAAACCGGTTCACGAGGCGCGCCAGGCTGCGTTCAGGTCTGGGACCGACGCGGCGGCGCTGCGCATCGCCGATGTGTCGCTGGCTTTTGGCGGTGTCGCTGCTCTGACCGACATCTCGCTCAGCGTGGAACAAGGTGAAATCCGCGCCATCATCGGCCCTAATGGCGGCGGAAAGAGCTCGCTGCTGAACGTGGTGACCGGCGTCTACCGGCCGCAGGCAGGAACCGTTGCGATCGGCGACCACAATTACCAGCAGGTTCCCACGGCGAAGCTGGCTTCCCTCGGCGTTGCGCGCACGTTCCAGAACCTCGCTCTGTTCCGCAGCATGTCGGTGCTGGAAAATGTCGTTTCGGGCTGCAGCTTTCTAGGCCGCGCCGGCGTGTTCGAACAACTCGCAGGCTTTGGGCGCGTGCGCCGCGAAGAGCGAGAGGCGTTCGATCGCGCGAGTCCGGCCATAAATTTTTTCCATCTCGAGGCCTACGCGGACAGCGAGGCAGGGACGTTGCCCTACGGCTTGCAAAAGCGCGTGGAGCTTGCGCGCGCCATGGTGGCCCATCCGCACCTGTTGCTGCTGGACGAGCCGATGGCCGGCATGGTGCGTGCCGACAAACAGGAACTGGCGCGGTATATCCGCACGCTGCGCGACACCTACGCCACAGCGATCGTACTGATCGAACATGACATCGGCGTAGTCATGGATTTGTCGGACCGGATCGCCGTGCTGAATCATGGCCGCAAGATCGCCGATGGAACGCCATCCGAAATCGCTGGCGACCAGGGCGTCATCGACGCTTATCTCGGCGTCGCACATGACGAGGCTGATTCCTGATGGATTGGGGATTTTTCTTAGAAGTGCTGGTCGGTGGACTGCTTTCGGGCGTGATGTATTCGCTCGTCGCGATCGGCTTCGTGCTGATCTACAAGACATCCGGCGTGCTGAATTTCGCGCAGGGCTCGATGGTGCTGTTCGCGGCATTGAGCTTCGTCAGTCTGCTGGAACGCGGCGTACCGTTCTGGGCCTGCATGCTGGCGACGCTGGCATTGATGACGGTGCTCGGCCTGCTCATCGAGCGCCTTGTCCTACGCCCATTGCTCAACCAGCCGCCGATGACCTTGTTCACGGCAACACTCGGCGTCTCCTACATCATCGATGGCGTCGCCCAGCTGGCCTGGGGAACCGAGGTACACGCGCTGGATATCGGCATCGACGATACGCCGCTGAGCGTCGCAGGCATGTCCGTCAGCAGTTTCGATCTCGCGGCTGCGGGCATTGCAGGTACGATGGTCGCAGTCCTGCTCGCATTCTTTCGCTACACCCGCCTCGGCCTCACGTTCCGTGCCGCCGCCGATGACCCGTTTGCCGCGCTTGCCGTGGGGCTGGATCTCAACCGTATCCTGATCGCCGTTTGGACTGCCGCCGGTTTCGTCGCCGTGGTCGCAGGCCTGCTGTGGGGCGCACGGCTCGGTGTGCAGTTTTCGCTCTCCCTCATCGTGCTGAAAGCTTTGCCCGTCCTGGTTCTCGGCGGCTTCGATTCGATCGCGGGCGCCATTGTCGGCGGCCTGATCGTAGGCGCCATCGAGAAACTCGCCGAAGTATTCCTCGGCCCCTATGTCGGCGGCGGCATCGAAGGCTGGGTCGCCTACGCGGCGGCGCTCGGTTTTCTGCTGCTCCGGCCACATGGATTGCTCGGCACTCGGCCCGTGGAGCGGATATGAGCAACCACGTCCCGTTGGGCAAACCTGCGACCTGGCTCCAAGCGATCGGCGTTTTCGTTGTGTTCGTAGCGGCTTTTGCGATCCTGCCGTTCGCCGGAACGGAATACCTGTTCGACGCGATCCTGACGCCGTTCCTGGCCTTGTCGCTGGCCGCCTTGGGCCTGAACATCCTGGTCGGTTACGCGGGCCAGGTCTCGCTCGGCTCCTCGGCGTTCATGGCGGTGGGCGCCTATGCAGCCTACAACCTCATCCTGCGTCTTCCCGCCGTACCGATGGTGATGGATCTTCTCCTTGCAGGCATCGTCACCGCGGCAATCGGCCTCCTCTTCGGTCTTCCCAGCCTGCGTCTGCGCGGTTTCTATCTCGCTGTCTCAACCCTCGCCGCACAGTTCGTCGTGCCCTGGGCACTGAACAAGTTCGGTTGGTTCTCAAACGACGACCAATCGGGTGTCATTTCAGCACCCGCCTTGTGGCTCGGGCCAGTTCATTTCGCGGGGCCGCGAGGCCGCTATCTGTTCTGCCTGATCGTGGTGACGGCACTTACGCTGTTCGCATGGCGGCTCGTGCGATCGCGTACCGGCCGGAACTTTGTGGCCATCCGCGACCACGAAACGGCGGCGCGGGTGATCGGCGTTCCCGTGTTGCGAACCAAGCTGATCGCGTTCGCCGCATCATCGTTCATCATCGGCATAGCTGGCGTCCTTTGGGCCTTTGCATACCTACGAACAGTGGAACCAGCCGGCTTCAATCTCGACCGCTCGTTTCAGCTGCTCTTCATCGTCATACTCGGCGGGCTTGCGTCGCTTCCCGGCCCGTTCCTGGGCGCGGCGCTCATGGTGACGTGCCCGCTCCTGCTCGCGCGGGTAGGACAATATTTCCTTGGCTCAACCTTCGACTCCGGCGTTCTCGAAATGTCGCAGCGCATCGCTATCGGCACGATGATCGTGCTGTTCCTGATCGCCGAGCCGGCCGGCCTCGCAGACCTGATTGGCCGCCTATCGCGCCGCCTGGTCGCTGGTCGCCTGCACAAGGCGGCCGCATGACAGTCATGCTGAAGCTCGAGGACATCCGGGTCACCTACAACGGTGGGGTCGTAGCGCTCGAAGGGGTCTCGCTGGAAGTCGCCGCAGGCGAGATCGTGGCCCTGCTGGGCGCCAACGGTGCCGGCAAGTCGACAGCGTTGAAGGCCGTATCGAACCTTCTGCCGGCGCAGCGCGGCCGGGTGACGCATGGGCGCATCCTGTACGATGGCGCGGAGATCACGCATGTCGCATCGTCGCAGTTGGTCCGTCGCGGGCTCGTTCCGGTTCTCGAAGGCAGGCACTGCTTCCGTTCACTGACCGTCGCAGAGAACCTGACGACGGGCGCCGCTGCAATACGCGCTAACCGTGCAGATACGAAGCGCGACATTGCCAGGATCTACGAGATCTTTCCGCGCCTGGCAGAAAAACGCCGGCTTCAGGCGGGACTCGCCTCCGGCGGCGAACAGCAGATGCTCGCAATCGGGCGCGCGCTGATGTCGCGCCCGCGCCTCCTCGTGCTCGATGAACCGTCTATGGGCCTGGCGCCACGCATCGTGCAGGAAATCTTTATCATCCTTCGCGGGCTCAACAGAGACGATGGCCTTTCGATCCTGGTGGCCGAGCAGAATTCCACCGTTGCACTGCGCACCGCGCATCGCGCTGCGGTGCTCGAACGTGGCGCCGTCGTTCTGAGCGACACCGCAGCTCGGCTGCGCGAACGCGACGACATGCGTGCCTTCTACCTCGGCCTGTCCGAAGCGCAGCGCATGCCGGCGGCCGTTTCCGAAATGAGTTGATCCGGCCACGCCGGAACAAGGGGAGGATGATCATGAGCGCAGCTTTGCAGGTGGACACTAAAGCACCAGGAAAACAGGGGGTTCCAGGAGTGCCGAGGCCAGCCAGGCCCGCGCATGTCATCAGCAGCGACGCAGAGGCGATCGAGATCGCCCATGCGCTGGCTGCAAAGTTCATCACCGGCGCGGCGCAGCGAGATCGCCACCGGATACTGCCGATCATCGAGATCGACGCCTTTTCACAAAGTGGCCTATGGTCCATCAACGTGCCGCGTGCGTATGGCGGGCCGGAACTCAGCTACGTGACGATGGCAAAGGTCGTCGCCATCATCGCAGCGGCCGATCCCTCGATATCGCAGATTTCGCAAAACCATCTTGGCGTCGTGGCCGCAATCCGGACGGTGTCGGACGAAGCTCAGAAACAGCATCTGTTCGCGCAGGTCTTAGAAGGTATCCGCTTCGGCAACGCGTTCTCGGAATTCGGCAGCAAACGCGCGGCGGATTTCGAAACGCGCTTCACCGACGAGGGCGACCACGTCGTGGTGACCGGGAGGAAGTTCTATTCCACCGGGGCATTGCTGGCCCATCTGGTGCCAATCGTGGCGCTCGATGACCAGGGCCGCGCCTGGTATGCGATCGCAGAGCGGGACGCACCAGGCCTCACCGTCATCGATGACTGGTCCAGTTTCGGCCAGCGCATAACGGGAAGCGGCACCGTCATCATCGATCACGTGAAGGTGCCCAAGATAAACCTCGTTCCCGGCTTCAAGGGATACGAGACGCCGACTGCCGACGGGCCGATTTTCCAGATCATCCAGGCCGCCGTCGACACCGGCATTGCACGCGGCACCCTAACGGAAACGATCAAATTCGTGCGCGAGAAGTCGCGGGCCTGGGTGGATAGCGGGCAGGAGCACGCCTGGCAGGACCCCTACACGATCCAGCGCATCGGCGACATGAGCGTGCGGCTGAGCGCCGCCGAGGCCATGCTCGAAAAAGCTGGCCGAGCAGTCGATAATGCCGTGGCTCATCCGAGCGCAGAAGCCGGCGTCGCGGCTCAGATTGCGGTGGCCGAAGCCAAGATCCTGTCAACGGAAATAGCGATCGAGACCACCAACCGGCTGTTCGAGCTGGCCGGCACCAGGTCGACGCTGCAGGAACACAATCTCGATCGCCACTGGCGAAATGCACGCACACACACGCTGCATGATCCGGTGCGGTGGAAATACGCCATTCTCGGCAATTACGTGCTGAACGGCGTCAATCCTCCGCTCCACGCGTGGAGCTGATCACGCTCACTCAATAGCGGAGAAACAAAAACCATGTCTCCCTTGAAGAAAATACGGCAGCTCGCCCTTAGCGCGTTGGCCGGCACGATGCTCGCGACCGGCTACGCTGCGGCCGACGATCAGTACTTTCCGCTCCAAAGCTACCGCGTAGGGCCATATGCCGCGGGCGGAACCGGGTTCTTCGGCGGGTTCATCGACTACATGAACCTCATCAACACGCGTGACGGCGGCGTCAATGGTGTGAAGCTGACATGGGACGAGTGCGAGACGCAGTACGAAGTCGATCGCGGCATAGAGTGCTACAAGCGGCAGAAAAGCCGGGCCGGGGTTGCCGCATGGAATCCGCTTTCGGTGGGCATTGCCTACGCCATGATCGACGATGTCACGACTGACAAGGTCCCGCTGATCACCATCAACCATGGCCGTACGGCATCCACAGACGGCCGTGTATTCCCTTATGTGTTTCCGCTTCTGCTCAACCCGTACAGTGAAACCTCGGGCATCGTGAACTACATCGCCGGCAAGCTCGGCGGTCCGGACAAGCTCCGTGGACGAAAGATCGTGGTGCTCTATCACGGCTCCCCCTACGGCAAGGAGACCATTCCGATCTACGAGCTGCTTGCAAAAAAGTTTGGCTTCCAGGTGCAGCAGATCGAGGTGCCGCATCCAGGCAATGAACAGGAGTCGCAGTGGCTGACGATTCGCCGCGCGAAGCCTGATTATGTCGTGCTGCGCGGCTGGGGCGTGATGAATCCGGTAGCGCTAAAGACGGCGGCAAAAACAGGCTATCCGGTCAGCCACATCATCGGCAACGTCTGGTCGAACTCCGAGGAGGACGTGCGACCGGCAGGAGCAGCAGCCAAAGGCTACGTCGCCATCACGACGCAGGCTTCCGGGGCGCAATATCCCGTGCTGCAGGAGATCGTGAAGACTGTCTATGGCTCGGGCCACGGCAACCTCAGCGACAAGAGCCGAATAGGTAGCGTCTACCACAACCTTGGCATCGTGAACGGTATCCTCAATGTGGAAGCCGTTCGCATAGCGCAGCAGAAATACGGTCACCGGACGTTGACGGGTGACGAGGTCCGTTGGGGTTTTGAAAATCTCCACCTCGACGAAGCCCGTGTCGCAGCCCTCGGCGCAAAGGACCTGTTTCACTCCATCAATGTGACCTGCGCAAACCATGAAGGCGATGGCCTGGTGACGTTTCAGGAGTGGGACGGAGTCAGGTGGAAAGTTGTCAGCGACTGGATCGCACCAGACTGGAAACTGCTCCGTCCGATCATTGAAGAAGCCGCTGCACAATATGGCGCCGAGAAGGGCATCACCCCGCGGAACTGTGCCACAGACGGGAAAAGCTGATGCGTTGCCGGCGCCCGCCGCGGGCGCCGGTTTTTGCCAGACACGCCGGTCCGCGCAGGCGGAAGACGCAACCAGACTGCAGCCTTTCGGGACAGTATCCATGCGATTCAAATCTCACGCGGCACAAGGCGGCTTATTGGCTGCCCTGTTCGTCTTGACCGCCATCGGCTTGTCCATGGGTCCGGCGTCGGCTGACACAACCGAAGGAGAAATTGCAGCGCTACGGCGCGAACTCCGCGCACAGCAGGAGATCACCCGCAAACTGGCACGCCGTCTCGACGCAGTCTCCTCCGCCGCGCACACAGCAAAGGCTGCGAATCAGCACGAGATCAAGGTCGCACTCGACCGCGCCAAGGCCGATCTGCGGGCGCAAGCACCAACTCAGCTGACCACGACAGAGGCAACGACCACTACGCCTGCCGTGAAAGCTGGTTTCAAGCTCGGTGACTCGCCGCGAGGAGTTAGCGGCTACAAGAGCGGCTTATATGTCGAGGATGGCAGCGGGGATAACAGCCTCTACATCAATGGTCTGCTGCAGCCGCGCTACCGCTATTTCGCGCCATCGGGCACGACGAAGTTCGGAGCAAAGGATCAAGCATCCAACAACTTCGACGTGTTCCTCGGCCGCCTCTATTTCTCTGGCAACATCGTCGATCCAAGTTTTACATACTTCTTCACCTTGCAAGGTACGACTCAAAGTGTGCCAGGTGCACCGGCAATTACGCTGCTCGATGCGGAGATCGCGAAGAGCTTCAGCCCGCTTCTAAAAGTGGAAATGGGCCGCTACTGGAGTGCCTACACCTACGAATATTATCTAGACATCGGCAAATACATGTTCCCGGACCTGTCATCGGCTGAGTGGGCCTTTGCGCTGGGCCGGCAGCTTGGCGTGCGGATCTCGGGCAAATACGGTGATCTGACCTACAGGGTCTCGCTCTCCAATCCAGTGCCTGGTTCCACGTCGGGTGCGACCGAGAACCCGACGACCAAGCTTGCTGTCATTGGCAATATCACATGGGACATTCTTGCACCCTATGGGTATGTGGAAACCGACCCAACGCCCGATGCAGCACCGAAACCGGAACTAAGCCTATGGGCTGCCGGAATGTATAACCCCGCGCAGAACGGCTCGCGCGTCTACAACGATGTCGCTGGGGACAACACCAAGGGCGCCACGGCGTCACTCAACTTCCGCTATCAGCGCGTAAGCTTTCAGGGTAGCGGCTACTACAAGCGGACAGACGCCCGGGGTCCGAACACCTACAACGATGGCCACCCTGGCTTCAACTCATACGGTTGGCAGGAACAGGCTGGCGTGTATCTCATTCCCGGCGTTCTCGAAGCCGCCGAGCGAATCGACGGCGTCACCTGGGGCTACCGTCAAACGGGGCCTGTCGTCGCCGATGCTGCGAGCGATACCCAATGGTATTCCGGACCGGACAATTTTGGCTGGCGCCACATCACCGAATATACCGCTGATCTGAACTACTACCTGCACGCGCACAATGCAAAACTGCAGCTGCAATATTCCTACCTGCGTGGCAGCACCTTCGAGGATGCGAGCTTCAGCGCGAACCGTGTCATACTTCAATCTCAGCTGGCGTTCTGAACATGCCTGTGCTGACATCGACCTCTAGGACCAGGGCGAGCACTCCATGAAAAAACGCATCATCCTCAACGCGTTCGACATGACCTGCGTATCGCATCAATCGGCTGGGACGTGGCGTCATCCCTCGAGTCAGGCTTGGAACTACAACGACATCGACTATTGGACCAACATGGCTCGCGAACTGGAACGTGGCGTCTTCGACTGCCTGTTCATCGCTGACGTCGTCGGCGTGTACGACGTTTATCGCGGCTCGGCGGAAATGGCCCTGAAGGATGCGGCCCAGGTCCCTGTCAACGATCCTTTCGGCGCCGTCTCGGCCATGGCGGCAGTTACCAGCAACGTATGTTTCGGCATAACCGCCGCAGTCACGTTCGAACAGCCCTATATCCTGGCACGCAGACTTTCGACCTTGGACCATCTGACCAAGGGGCGGGTCGCATGGAACGTGGTGTCATCATACCTGAACAGTGCCGCGCTGAATATCGGCATGAGCCAGCAGATGGCGCACGATGAGCGCTACGATATGGCCGATGAATATATGGACGTCGTCTACAAGCTTTGGGAAGGCTCCTGGGAAGACGCAGCGGTCAAGCGCGACAAGAGAAGCGGTATCTTCACGGATGCCGCGAAGGTCCACCCGATCCGCCACGAAGGTCGGTATTTCAAGGTTCCAGGATTCCACCTTTGCGAGCCCTCACCACAGCGGACGCCGGTCGTGTTCCAGGCCGGCGCATCCGGTCGCGGCCGCCAGTTTGCCTCACGGCATGCGGAGGGGATGTTCATTCTCTCCACCAGTGTCGCGCAGGCGCGCGAGATGACCGACGACATCCGCAATCAAGCGGAACGGCAAGGCCGGCCCCGCGGTGCAATCAAGATCTTCACGCTCCTGACGGTCATTACCGGTGCCACCGACGAAGCGGCTCAACGCAAATACGAGGAGTATCTCTCCTACTCCAGTTCGGAGGGCATGCTGGCGCTCTATGGCGGCTGGACCGGAATGGACTTCTCCCAATACGACCCTGACGAGCCGTTGCAGGCGCTGGATAACGACAGCCTGCGCACCACGCTTGAATCGCTCGTTCATGGTGAGCACGGCCGCAAGTGGACAGTGCGCGACGTCATCAAGGATCGCAGCATCGGCGGCCTCGGGCCAGTGCTCGTCGGTGGTCCGAAAACGGTAGCGGACGAACTGGAGCGCTGGGTCGATGAAGGCGGTATCGACGGCTTTAATCTCGCCTATGCAATCACCCCGGGCACAGTCACGGACTTCATCGATTATATCGTGCCGGAACTGCAGCGTCGTGGCCGGGCACAATCCACCTACGCGGCGGGCACATTCCGCGAGAAACTAAGCGGTGCGCCAGGCGGCAAGGTCCATGAAACCCATCCTGCAGCGCAGTTCCGCGGTGCTTACGCCACCCGGGAAAGTGTTGCTGACAAGACGACAGCATCCAACTTCGCCGAGCTTCCAGCAAGCTTGGCGGCAGAGTGATTTGCAGCGGGCGCATGATGGAGGCAGCAACCATCCGCCGATCTAATGCACAAGCCAGCTATAGAACCACGACGGTAGATTGTAGTTTTTTCTAAGATACAAACCATCTAGTGATTATCCGGTCACTTCGTGGGATGTCTTCGTTGCAGTCACTTGGCATCGGCCCTCCACCTGACTGGACCAGTTCGATCCGCGAAGCCAGGTTGCCGCGCACCTCCAACGCGACCCACGCCATTTTCGCCGATCCGGCCTCTCGCGCCTTCGAAGAACGGCTCGCTCTGCTTGCGCCCACCGACGCAACGGTCCTGATCATGGGCGAGACTGGCACCGGCAAGGAAGTGGCTGCCAGGGAATTGCATTCCAAATCTGGCAGGAGCGGGCCATTTCTTGCTGTAAATTGCAGCGCGCTCGTGGAATCCCTTGCTGAAGCAGAGCTGTTTGGGCACGAAAAAGGTGCTTTTACCGGCGCCTCGACGTCACAGATGGGCTGGTTCGAGGCGGCTTCCGGCGGCACCCTGCTACTGGACGAAATCGGCGAACTCCCGTTGGTTCTGCAGGCGAAACTCTTGCGCGTACTTCAGGAGCGCGAAGTCACGCGGGTGGGATCCCGAAAATCCCGCCCAATTGATGCCAGGATAATCGCCGCGACAAACATCGATTTGCAAACCGCCTGCGCCAAGGGAGCCTTTCGCAAAGATCTGCTGTTTCGGCTTGGAGTTGCCACAGTCACCCTGCGTCCGCTGCGTTCCAGGAGGCAGGACATCCAGCCGATGGCAGGGCATTTCCTGGCGCAGTATTGCGCCCGGTTCGACCGGGACATGCAGGTCTTCACCCAAGCGGCCTTGAAGCGGCTGGTCGAGTACGAGTGGCCCGGAAATGTCCGCGAACTGGACAACGTGGTTCACCGGGCTGTGTTGCTGACCGCCGGATCGACGATCGACGTTGCTGACCTTGCCATAGACGGCGTTGACGACGTACCTGCTTCAACCGACCTGGCCGATGCAGCACACGGAGCCAATGATACGGCGCTGAAAACCCTCGTCGATCGGTGGATCAGCAGCAACGAACCGGAACTGCTTCAACGCGTCACAACGGCCGTCGTCCAGGCAGGCTTCGATGCGGCGGGAGGCAACCAGGTACGCGCAGCCGAAATACTCGGGGTCAGCCGCAATACGTTGCGCACGCAACTCAGCCACTTGGGCATAATCCCCGCGCGTCGCCGGCAAGCCAGCGGCCGAAGCCGGGACTGGGTGCGGGTACGCATAGGCACGCAGAAATTCGGCACATCCGCTTTGCTGCGTCTCAGCGGCGCACTTGAGCGCCGATTGGCTGAAGCACAAATCCTGGTCGACTGGCAGAGCTTCGACACCGGCCCGTCGCTGATCGAAGCCTTAGCCGCCGGCGACATCGACATCGGCAGCGCGGGCGAGGTGCCTCCAATCTTTGCGCAATCGAACGGTGCGCCCATTCTCTACGTCGGCTGCGAGCAAGCCGCACCCAATAGCGTTGCTCTCGTGGTGCGCGAAAGCAGCCCGATCAACAGCATGTTGGACCTGCGAGGGCGGCGCGTGGCACTTAGCCAGCGTGCAAACGTGCACCTTCTTCTCGTGCGCGCCCTCGACATGCATGGCCTGACGATGGCCGACATCAAACCCGTCTATGCTCCCCATGGCGTACCTTCCGGTCCCAAAATCCACGACGCCGATGCCTGGATGATGTGGGACCCCTATCTAAGTGACCTGGAAAGCCGCGGGGGATTCCGTATTCTCTTTGACGGCACCGGCCTGGTTGCGAATACGCGGTTTTACATAGCCCGCCGGCACTTCGCGCACGAAATGCCGGACGTCGTCATGACAGCCATGGAAGAAGCTCGCAGAGTGGCAGCAGATGCAGCCCAGTCGCCGGCCGATGCAGCTCAACAACTCGTAGGCCCGTTCGGGATGGAGAAACACGGGCTCGAGCGCGCGATGCGCCGGCTTGGCCGTGGACTACGGTGCCTCGACGATACGGTCATGCGCGATCAGCAGAGTATCGCAGACCGCTTCTACTCGAGCGGAATCATACCGAGAGCGATTTCGGTACAAGACGCGCTCTGGTCGAAGCATATGAGCCGCGTCTGTTAGGCCGCCCGCTCCCAGCCAGTAAATACCGTACGCTGCTCAGAAGCCACGCCTTCGGGTTTGACTGACTCTCATGTAGTGAAGTGAACTGCTGTGGTCGCAGCGCTCACCTGCTTATGGGCAAATCAGGCCCGGAACGGTTGGCCGCGTGTTCGCGGACGTATTCGTTGAGTGTTTTGGCGAGGTTAACGAAGTCGGACGGGACCATGATGACCATGGTGCTGTTGTTCTCGGCGCCGACCTCTGCGATCATTTGCATCCGGCGTAGCTCGAGCGCCGCCGGATTTTCGGTCATCTGTGCGGAGGCGGCTGCGAGCTTTGCGGACGCCTCGTATTCGGCATCGGCCTTGATCAGGCGAGCGCGCTTCTCGCGGATGGCTTCGGCCTGCATGGCCATGACCTGCTGCATCGCCTGAGGGAGTTCGACGTCCTTCATTTCGAAGCGCTCGAGTTCGACTCCCCAACGTCGGGTCGAGGTGGCGATGGTCTCACGGAGGAGGTCGTTGATCTTGTCACGTTGCTGCAGCACTTCGTCGAGATCGTGCTGGCCGATGGTGTTACGCAGACTGGTCAACGCGAGCTGGTAGACGGCGTCACCGACGTTCTGGACCTCGATGACTGACTTGGCCGGGTCTGCGATGCGATACCAGAGCACGGCGTTAACGCTTATGGTGACGCTGTCTCGGGTGATGGTTTGCTGCTGTTCGGCCTGAACAGTCTTGGTGCGCAGGTCCGTCTGCATGGCGCGTTCGACGCCGAACGGGATGATCCAATAGAGACCGGGGCCGCGGATGCCGACGAAGCGGCCAAGGCGGAAGATGACGCCGCGCTGGTATTCTTGGGCGACGCGGATGCCGGTCAGGACCACGATGGCGAGAATCAGGGCCGGGATGACGAGGAGTTCCATACCAAGGTGATGCGCCGCCCGGGAGGCGGGCGTCAAACTGCGTCGGCGAACTGACACCCGAGATCTTAAGTTGTCACTTATCAGGCTGCCTGCCGGTTTGAACTGAGCGTGTCACATGCAGGGTCAAGTCTGGGCGAAGCGACGATGGATTGGGGGCGTGCGGCCGCAGTGCCTGATTTCCGGCGTTCGGCGCGAGGGCGTAGAGATCGCCGCTCGCAGTGGCGACGAAGAGCCTCCCGTCCGAAACGGTGGGAGAGCCGAGAAAGCCGGCGCCGATCGAGCCTGTCGCCAGTACGCTGCCATAGGTGGTGACGGCATAAACGTTATTATCCTGAGACGTGAAGTAAACGACGCCGTTCGCGGCCACGGTGGAGCGCACGAGGCCGTTCGTGGGAAAGCTGAAATACAGCGAGCCGTTTTGCGAGTTCAAGGCGTAGAGATTATCGTCGGCTGATCCGATATAGACGTGATGGTTGTACACGGTCGGGGTGGCGTAAACCGATGAGCCCGTGGTGTAGGACCATATCAAAGAGCCAGCGTTTGCGCTCGAGGTGCCGATGGCATAGACCTTTCCGTCGTCCGAGCCGACATAGAGCGTCCCATTGACGATGGCAGGCGTGCTCTCGACATGTCCGCCGGTCGCGTAGGACCAAACCTCCGCGCCAGTGAGAGCATCTAAGCAGTAGATCTTATTGTCGTAAGCGCCAAAATACACGTTGCCATTGACCAGCGCTGCCGAACTGTCAGTTCCGGACGCCAAAGAGTAGCTCCAGAGCACTGCCCCGTCGGTTGCTTGCAAGGCGTAAAAGCTGCCCGCGTAGCTCCCGACATAGATGATGCCATTGGTAACCTCAGCGGAGCCGTAGAAGGCGCCTGTGAGTGTCACTTTCCAGATGGTGGCGCCAGTGCCGGCGTTGAGAGCGTAGTAGTTGCCGCTAAGATCGCCGATGTAGAGCGTGTTTCCCACCACCGTGGGGGATGCAGTGAAGTTTGCGCCGAGAGCCTTGTTCCAGATCGCGGCGCCGGTAGCAACGTTGAAAGCCGCGACGCCGGAAGAGGTGCCGACATAGACACGCTCACTGGCAACGACCGGCGTGCCGCCGGTGGTGCCGACGGATTGGCTCCACAGCGTGCCCAGCATTGGCGCAGTGCTCGTGGAGAGCGTGTTCTCGTAGGGATTCACGTTGGCATGCGCTGCGCCAAACCCGAATTGCGTCCATGGCGTGGAAACTGTCAGCGCATGCTGGGCTGCATCGTTGCTTTGCCTTCCTATGGCGGTGATGCTGTGCGCACCCGGGCTAGCGGAGGCTGGGATCGTGATGGATCCAGTGAGCGTGCCAGTCCCTGAGCTAACGAGCAGCAGTGTGTCGGTTGTGTCGAAATACACATCCACAGCTTCGCTCGCGGCAAAGCCGCTGCCGCTAATGGCGACTGTTTGAGCCGGATGCACGCTCGCCGGCTTGGGCGTGACGATGCCTGCGGCAGCGGCCGCCTGACCCATAAAGGCTGAAACTACCAACGTCGCAAGCACTCTTGTAAACATGTGTAACGCCCCGTTGCGGGCGTGGACTAACACAGCTTAGTGTCAAGGGCCAAGCGGAAGTCAGGTCAGGGAATGGTGGCAATCCCGTCTCTGGCGTGGGCCGGCAAGTCTGCCGCGGGCGGGCCAGTTCTTGCTGCGCAAAACAAGGTGGTTGCGGGAGCTGGATTTGAACCAGCGACCTTCAGGTTATGAGCCTGACGAGCTACCGGGCTGCTCCATCCCGCGTTGGCGTCTCTGGGCCGTTTTGAGGCCAGGGCGCGATAGGCGTCGTGGTGTGTGTGGTTGGGCGAGTATGCTGGAAGACCTGGCGGCGACCGACTTTCCCGCATCTTGAGATGCAGTATCATAGGCGCTGGGGGTTTTCACGGCCGAGTTCGGGATGGGATCGGGTGCAGGCTCCCCGCAATGGCCACCAGATCGTCCAGCATACTCATACCCCTATGCCCGCCTTTCGCATTCCATAGCGGGTGCGAACGGCCAAGCTCTAGGGTCCACACACAGGGCGTTTGCTTCTGTGCGGTGCAGGTTCTGGTATGTGGCAAGTCTTCGCTGAAGTATTCGGCAGAGCCACATGGCTTGCTTCTATGCATGATGTGCTGCGCTCTTGGCCGAAGCCGTAAGCAGACCAGCAATCCTAGAGCCTATCGGGCGATTAGGACCAGTTAGCTGAGAGCATTACTGCCCTTACACACCTGGCCTATCAACGTGATGGTCTATCACGGCCCTCAGGGAGACCTGGTTTTGAGGTGGGTTTCCCGCTTAGATGCTTTCAGCGGTTATCCCGTCCACACATAGCTACCCGGCCGTGCCACTGGCGTGACAACCGGTGCACCAGAGGTATGTTCATCCCGGTCCTCTCGTACTAGGGACAAATCCTCTCAAGTCTCCAACACCCACGGCAGATAGGGACCGAACTGTCTCACGACGTTCTAAACCCAGCTCACG
>CAZZVF010000023.1:0-18515 GCA_964657355.1 uncultured Buchnera sp. | reverse complement strand
CGTTCGCGGCCGCCACGGCGAACGCGCCCCATACCGCCGGCGTGCAGCGCCTGCCCGACGGCGAGGCGTTCTACCGCTGGACGCTGCGGCTCGGAACGACGACGACGACCGCGCCGGCCGACATCCACCGCCTCGGGCTCGAGCAGAACAGCGAAATCCAGGCGAAGATGGACGGCCTGCTGAAGGCCCAGGGCATGACCAAGGGCTCCGTCGGCGAACGGGTGCAGGCGCTGAACAAGGATCCGCGTTTCCTGTTTCCGGACAACGACGACGGCCGCGGGCAGCTGATCGCCTATCTGAACGACCGCATCGCCCGTATCCGCCCGCTGCTGCCGCAGATCTCGCATCTGGCGCTGAAGGCGGACGTCCAGGTGAAACGCGTGCCGCCGGACATCCAGGACGGTGCGGCGCTCGGCTACATGAATTTCCCCGCCCTCGATGGCTCGCGCCCTGCGATCTACTACGTGAACCTCAAAACCACGTCGCTCTGGCCGAAATACCAGCTCCCCACCCTCACCGCCCACGAAGGCATTCCGGGCCATACCTGGCAAGGCGCGTATCTCGCCGAGCACCACGACGAAATCCCGCTGATCAGCTCGCTGATGGGCTTCAATGCGTTCCTCGAAGGCTGGGCGCTGTATGCCGAGCAGCTCGTCGACGAACACGGCCTCTACGACAACGACCCGTTCGGCCGCATCGGCTACCTGCAAGCCCAGCAGTTCCGCGCCTGCCGCCTGGTCGCCGATACCGGCCTGCACGCCATGGGCTGGACCCGCGAACAAACCGTCGCCTTCCTCACCGAACAAACCGGTAAAGGCACCGCCGCCATGACCAGCGAAACCGACCGCTACTGCGCCTCCCCCGGCCAGGCCTGCGGCTACAAAATGGGCCACAACGAGATTTTGCGGCTACGGGAGAGGGCGAAGTCGGGGCTGGGCGCGAAGTTCGATCTGGCGGCGTTCGACGACGTGGTGGTGAAGACGGGTGGTGTGCCGTTGCCGGTCCTGCAGACGGCGGTGGATCGGTATGTGGATGGGATTGGGAAAGGTTAGGCCAGGCAAGGTTGAGCTAAGCTTGGCCAAGATTCTGCGTGATTGACCGGAATAATCAGGCGGTTCGAAGCAGCATGAAAAGCCATAACAAGCGCCCACGCCCTTTCGCTACTCTGGCATCTCACCTCGCTGCTTCAGCTTTCATGTCTCTGACCAGTATTCAACTAGCGTTGGCGGCAGAGAGCGACCCGCTTGTGCCACGCGGACACATGCCACGGGGGCTAGATATAGGCGCGACGGATTGTTCTCTTGGCGATTCTGCCACGAGTGTATCGAGCTGTCAGAATGATATCCGGTCGGCCGGAAGACAATTAGCAGCTTGGTCAAATCACCATGAAGAAGACGTCTCTCGTGGCGTTACCGACGGCTACCTCAGAATCCGTATGCATTTGAACAAGCAAATCCAGAATGACAGATCAGTCATTAGAGTGCTCCTGGCACGTCTTGGTAAAGCCGGGCCTGTCGGGACGGGCCTCGAACCGCAGGCGGCGGAAATTCACAAGGCCAACCAAGTCTGGGGCGGGGTTAAACGATGGCAGCGTGAGCAGTGGCAGCAGAACGAAGCCGCGTTTGGCTTCCGGCAATTTGACCACTTAAAAGGTGATCCACGAGGCATGCCGAGCGATTTGGCACACGCTCGCACGACCGATATTTCAAATTGCGACACTACCCAGAAAGGGAAAAAGTAGATGGACCGGTATCGCCAGCTGGCCTTGCTTGTATCTAGAATTTATGGAGCGACGTTCATCGCCTTGGCCCTCGGGTGGGGAACCGTCGCGCTCGCTTTGTTAGCGCTCGGCCCAACATGGAGGAGAAGCGCGTATGCCTACTTTCTTACCAGCGCCGCGCACTTTGTTGCTGGCGGCCTGATCATCGCGGTGAGCGGAAGGCTGGCAGCCTTTGCCATTCGGCCCTAGATATTGGCAAACGATTCAAGTGCATGATCGTGTGTTTGCGAAGTTCGTGATGCCCAAAGGTCAGTCGGAAGCTTCAAAGAAGTGACCATCGACAAAGAAGCATCGCGAGAATGGCGCGCCGGACTGCGAGACGTGTTAAACAGCGTCTGGGACCCGATCGGTGGCTGCCCTCCTGACGAATATGATAGCTACGGTAGAAAGGTTTCCGCGATGGTTCGCAGCGGCGCGTCCGATGACGAACTTGAAAGCTATCTGCTCTGGTCAGAAGCTGAGAACATGGGCTTATCTCCGGGCGCCACGATTGTCCCACCACGTATTAAAGCAACCATCACAGCAATCAGGAAGCTAGCTAGGCAACGCCTACATCAAAGAGGTGAAAGGCAAAAAGTACATCATCTTCAAGGGCAATCAGCGCCTCCGCCCAAACCTCAAAGGCACCCGCTACCTCGCCGAGAACGCCAGAGTGAAATGCTTCGTCGTCGGCACAAAAGACATTATCGAGGACGCCGGCAAGGGCACCAAGGTCGCCATAATCGCCTTCATCGCCATAGACATCGCCATGGAATGCACGTCAGACCATTTCTCTTTGGCCAGCCTGGGCGTCCGCATCGGCAGTGACGTCCTCCAAGCCGTGATCTCAACCGCGGTCGGCGTAGAGGCCGGCGTGTTCGTAGCGACCGCTTTCAGCGCCCCCGTAGTAATCACCTTCATAGTCGTAATCGGTGCAGGCTTTCTTATGGGTATGCTACTCACCGATCTCGACAACAAATACCATCTCACTGACCGCCTACGCGCCCGCATGATGGCGTATGAACAGGAGCTAGGCCACGAAATCCCCGTCATTAAACAGGCCGTCGTGAACGTAGAACACAAGGCTGCCCAACTCGGACGCGAAGCCGGCGATGCCATCAAGGCCGACTACTACAAGGTGACCGTTTCTTTGCCTCAACCGCCCAGATGATGCAGTCCGAATGCCTGTCGCCCTGGTATGGCCTCTGAAATGTCATTCCTCACGACTACAAAAATTATCGGCAAACGCCTGAAGCCCACCGACTACAACCAGTACATCGCCGAACTGGTCCTGCTCGCTCTGATCGCCATCGCCTATTTCGGCTACAACGACCTAAGCCCCCTGAGAAACGCCGCACCCATCGCAACCGTCGAACGCAACGACTTCGCCCTCGTCGGTGGCCTCGGCCTATACGCCATTCGCCTCTCCAGCTTCGTCGCCATGCTCCGCCACTACCGCATGCCGCAAATCCCCGAGTGGCTCGTCTTCATGACCATCACCGCTGCCATGGTCATCTGCTTCGCCCTATCCGGCACGCTCGTAGAAGTCTACGCCACGGCACACAACTATCGCTTCTGCTACAGCCAGCATGACCGCGCGACCACCTACACCTTCGCTCACGCCGCTACCGCGTGCCCCTCATTGCCCCCAACTCCAACGACCTGAACTAAGGGTCTAGCGGGTGTTACGCGCTTCTCACCAAGACAGCCGCGTGTTTGAGCATGTATCCGACGAACGCGACGACGTGGAGAGCGGCAAGTGTCTTTGCATATCGCTCATAATCTTCGACAAGCCGGGAGCAGAGTGTGGCCCGTGCAAGGGACCTTTGCAGTCCTGACACGCTCCTCTGCTGCCGCGCCACCAAAGGTCGCCTGAGTGAGCGCTGAAATCGTCAGGCGATACGGTGGCGGCCTTAAGGCGCTCGCGAAGTTCTCCATCCGAAAACGACAAGACGGCAGTTTCCAGGCCTATCACGACAACCCGTTTCTGGAGTCTGATCAGGACTACGAACCTGACGGCAAGCCGATCTCAGGACTATTTGCAGACGTTGAAACGGCGGAGGCAGAGCTATTTCGCTATCCTGGCTTCGAAGCCTTATAGAATAGACTGAGACACTACCAAGGTTCTTGGGAGTGCTGTCATTGGCAACATTCGCTATGTTGCACGACACCCGCCTTATTTTGCGGAGCGTCAAAAGCACTCTCGTCCGCTGACGCGGTCGTCTCCGGCAGCCGCACCATAATCTCAGAAGTTTTTTGGTTCTTTGTCTCAACAAAGAACTGCTTCCTACCCCTTGCCTACCCGCACCCGATAGGCTCCGCTTATCGCACTTATGCCTTAATCAATTTGCCGATGCCCGCCTCAAGGCGCAAAGACACCCTATCGACATACTCGGGAGACGATAATGGACGGCGAAGGCAAATGCCCGGTCGTGGGCGGCAGGGAACTCCAGCGTAGTGTTATGCTGGCGATGTCGAACGATCGCTGGTGGCCGAACCAGTTGACGGTCAAGATTCTGCATCAGAATTCGCCGTTGTCCGACCCGATGGGGCGTGGGTTCGACTATGCGGAGGAGTTCAAGAAGCTCGACGTCGAGGAGGTCAAGCGCGACCTTTTTGCGTTGATGACGGATTCGCAGGAGTGGTGGCCGGCGGATTACGGGCATTACGGGCCATTTTTCATTCGCATGGCCTGGCATAGTGCGGGCACGTATCGGATTGGCGACGGGCGTGGCGGGGCGTCTGCGGGGACGCAGCGTTTTGCGCCGTTGAACAGCTGGCCGGACAACGCGAATCTGGACAAGGCACGTCGGCTGTTGTGGCCGATCAAGCAGAAATATGGGCGGAAGTTGTCCTGGGCCGATCTGATGGTGCTGGCGGGCAACTGCGCGTTGGAGTCGATGGGGCTGAAGACTTTCGGGTTTGCCGGTGGCCGCGCCGATGTTTGGGAGCCGGAGGACGACGTTTACTGGGGGTCCGAGGACACCTGGCTCGACGACAAGCGGTATAGCGGCGATCGCCAGTTGGAGAACCCGTTGGCGGCGGTGCAGATGGGCTTGATCTACGTGAACCCGGAGGGTCCGAACGCCAACCCCGATCCGCTGGCCTCGGCGCGTGACATTCGCGAGACGTTCGGGCGCATGGCCATGAACGACGAGGAGACGGTGGCGCTGATTGCCGGCGGGCATACGTTCGGCAAGGCGCATGGTGCCGCGCATCCGGTGGATCATGTCGGGCCGGAACCTGAGGCGGCGGCGACGTTCGAGCAGGGTTTCGGCTGGAAGAACTCGTATGGCACGGGCAATGCGGGCAGCACGATCACCAGCGGCCTCGAGGGTGCGTGGACGGCGACGCCGATCACCTGGGACAACACCTATTTCGACAACCTGTTCAACTTCGACTGGGTGCTGACCAAGAGCCCGGCGGGTGCGAACCAGTGGATGCCGAAGGATAACGGGGGTGCCGGTACGGTCCCCGACGCGCACGACCCGGACAAGAAGCACGCGCCGATGATGTTCACGACCGATCTGGCGTTGAAGCTGGACCCGGTTTACGGGCCGATTTCGCGGCGCTTCTTCGAGAATCCTGAAGTGTTCGCCGAGGCTTTTGCCAAGGCTTGGTACAAGCTGACGCATCGCGACATGGGGCCGCTGTCGCGTTATCTCGGCCCGCTCGTTCCGGCCGAGCCGCAATTGTGGCAGGATCCGGTGCCGGCGGTGGATCACCCGTTGATCGACGAGCAGGACATCGAGGCGCTGAAGGGCCGCATTCTGGAGTCCGGGCTGTCGATATCGCAGCTGGTGACGACGGCCTGGGCGTCGGCGTCGACGTTCCGCAATACCGACAAGCGTGGCGGTGCGAACGGTGCGCGTATCCGGCTGGCGCCGCAGGCTTATTGGGAAGTGAACCAGCAGACCGAGCTCGCGAAGGTGCTGCCGGTGTTCGAGAAGCTGCAGGCCGAGTTCAACGGTGGCGAAGCTGGCGGCAAGAAGGTGTCGCTGGCGGACCTGATCGTGCTGGGCGGCAATGCGGCCGTGGAAGCGGCGGCGAAGAAGGCCGGGCATGAGGTGCACGTGGCATTCACGCCGGGCCGCACCGATGCGTCGCAGGAAGAGACGGACGTGCAGTCGTTCGCGGTTCTCGAGCCAACGGCTGACGGGTTCCGCAACTACCTGCGCGACGGGCACATGCGTCCGGCGGCGGAAATGCTGATCGACCGCTCGCACATGCTGAAGCTGTCGGCACCCGAAATGACGGTGCTGCTCGGCGGACTGCGTGTCCTGGGGGCGAATTACGGCCAGAGCAAGCACGGTGTGTTCACGCACCGGCCTGAGACGTTGACGAACGACTTCTTTCTCAACCTGCTCGACATGACCACGACATGGCAGCCTTCCTCCGAAGCCGAGGACGTGTTCGAGGGGCGGGATCGTTCATCGGGCGAGCTGAAATGGACGGCTACGATCGTCGATCTCGTGTTCGGCTCGAACTCGCAGCTGCGTGCCATTGCGGAAGTGTTCGGGTGCTCGGATTCGGAAGGCGCGTTCGTGCATGATTTCGTCGCGGTGTGGAACAAGGTGATGAACCTAGACCGTTTCGATATCGCCTGATGGGAGCTTGGCGCCGGCTTGCGGAGTGCAGGCCGGCGTTTAAGCGGTTCTTTTTTGCAAAAAAGAACCAAAAAAACTCTCGCTTGTTTATGTACTCGCCGCCGGATAGGTCCGCGACAGCAATTCCAAAAGTCTTTTGCTACTTTTCTCCAGAAAAGTAGGCCTGACTTATCACCAACCGAACCCGTCATACCCGTAGCCCGGCGTGGCATACGGAACGCTATAGAACGCGTCAGGATATTCGAAGCTGTGCGGATTGCCGTTGTGGTAGCCGAGCGGACCGGGCGGCCCGTCGGCATAGGCGCCCATCTGGCGCTGCATGCCGTGGCTGGCCATGCAGCGACGGTAGGTGAAGTCGTAGCGCTGCGCGGCCGAGGGGCCGGAGCCGCCGTTGATGGCGGCTGTGCCGGCGCGGCGGCAGGTATCCTCGTCGGCCGCGAAATCGGCAAAGCCGCTGGCCTGGGCTGGTCGGGCCAGGTGGGCGGCGGCGAGCACGGTGGCGAGGGCGAGGAGTGTTCTGCGAGTGGCTGACATGATGTTGGTAACGCGGCCCGCGCGCCGGGGCTGCATGGTACCGGATCGAGCCGGCCAACGATCGGGGCTCGACCCGTAAGTTGTTGATAACGGTGCCATTCACAAGTTTTTAGGACCGTTAATTTGCAGGCGATGCCCGCCTGCCCCCTAGCTGGGTTCCGGCCATGACGCCGATGCCGAGAGGGGAAGACGCTTGAGCAACCATCCTGCCGGGCCAACCGTCCTGCTTCGTGACGGAGCCGCGATCCTGCCGCGCTTGGGCTTTGCCGCCGGCTCCCCTGCCCCGCGTGCGTCCGGCCGCTGGCCGCGCCGGGGCGGTCCTGGAACCATCATCGTGCCGGTTCTGGTGCTCGCTCTGGCAGCCTTGCTGATCCGCCTGAGCCATGATGCCGCTACCGTATTTGGCGCCGTCGCGGAGTTTCCGGTCGGTCCCTGACGCGGTTCGCTCCACACGCCATGCCATTTCGGCTCCGAGGCAATCATGACGACGCTTGCAGGAACCGCGAAATCCGGGTTCGGCTGGGGCCGGCACTTCTACACGCTCATGTCGATCCTGCTCGCGACGATCGTCGTGTTCGGGTTTTCGCACACCGTTCCGCACGATTTCGCAGCGCCGGGAATGCCCTGGCTGCTGTGGCTGCATGCCGCGATCTTCGGCGCCTGGGTGCTGCTGTTCGTGACACAGCCTGCGTTGATCGCGAACCGCTCCATCGCCGCGCATCGCAAGCTCGGCTGGCTCGGCGTCGCATTGTCCTGCGCGATGGTGGCACTGGGCTCGGTCGCGATCCTGCTCGCGTTGTGGAACGACTCATTGCCGCCGTTCTATCCGCCGGGCCTGTTCATCACGCGCGGCTTCGTCGGTCTGCTGCTGTTCGCATTGCTGGTCGGCGCCGGCATCGTGCACCGGCGGCAGGCCGGATGGCACAAGCGGCTGATGTTGTGCGCGGCCATCGCCGTGGTGGTGCCGGGGCTTGAACGGGCGCTGCCGCTGCCGCTGTTCGGCTCCTACTGGGTGTTTGTCGTGGACGGCGCGGTCGACCTGCTCGTGCTTGCGGGGCCGCTATTCGATGTCCTCACGCTAGGGCGCGTGCATCCCGCGTATATCCGGGCCGGCACTGCGATCGTCGCAGGACAATTGGTTGTCGATCTGGTCGCGCCGACACCGGTTGCTACGTTGGTCGTGCACGCGGTCGGCGGCTAGAGCATCATCCGACCAGATGGATCACCCATCGGATAAAGATGCTCGTTAAAACAAAGCGCCGCTCTCCGGTCGCGGGACGAAGCGGGCTTACCGCGCCGCGAGACTGATATCGTCGAGGCCGTTCTGCTCGTCGCCGTTCGAGTCGCCGTTGACGAAGCTCAGCACGGTCTTGGTGCCGGTGGCGGTGAAGCTAGTGGTGAATTTGCGCCAGACTTCCTTGGGGCTGCCCTCGCCGCCCTTGTTGGTCGCCGCGACCAGCAGCGTCGATCCATTATAGACGTCGATGGTGCTGGTGAAGCCCTGACCCTGGATGTAGGTGTTGCCGACCCAAAAGCTCAGCGTGTAGCGCGTTCCCGGCGTGGTCTTAACGGTTTGTGCGACCCCGGAGGCTGCGCCGCAATCGCAGGTTCCGGTCAGGTCCAGGAAGCTCTTGCCGTGATGCGCGCTCCAGAGCACGCCGCCTTCGTTGTAGGCATTCACGGTCGCGACGTTGCCGTTGGTGCCGATGACGGTCCATGGGCCGATCTTCTGCCCCGGCCCGTAGGTCGTGTAGGTGCCAGCCGCAGTCGGCGGCGTTTCGAAACCGCCATCCTTGATCAGCGGCGCTGCATTGGCCACGCCGGAAAGTATTGCGATACCGAACGTCGCGATGATCAATGCACGCATGCCTGCCTCCAGCGTCCGCCGACAGCACAAAGCTGCGGGCACCTCAAAATGCCACGGAACGTATCGGTTGCACAAGGATAGCGGGCGCGCATCTAGAACGTGAGCCGCACGCCGCCGAAGCCGCCGATGGGGGCGGCGAGGTTGTAGCTGCGCGGGTTGGTGGCGTTGGGCGCCTGGGCGAGGAATACCGAGTTCGTCGGCGAGAAGGTGCCGTAGATGTAGTAGCGCCGGTCGAGCGCGTTCTGCACGCTGGCGAACAGCTGCAGATGCGGCGTGACCTGATAGGCGGTGTGCAGGTTCATCGTGAAGAAGCCTGGAAGTTTTGGCTCGAGGTTGGCTTCGTCGCCGAACAGGTACTGGCCGCTTTGCAGCACGCCGGTGCCGCCGACGGTCCACGCATCGGTGACGTTGAAATCGAGGCCGGCGGTGGCCTTGTTGGCGGGAATGCCGGGTAGCCTGTCGCCTGGATTGATCGTGATGTTGCCGTTCGTGTCGCCGGCGGGATTGCTGCCGGCGGACTCGACATAGCCGGTCTGGAAGCTGGCCTGGGTGTAGGCGTAATTGATGATGGCTGACCACCGCTGCGTCTTGTAGCCGATATGCGCGTCCAGTCCCTGACGGCGGGTCTGACCGACATTGGTGAAGAACGCCCGGTTCAGGCGCACGCTGTTGACGAATTCTATGTCGTCGTCGGAATTCGTATGGAAAAGGCCGAGATTGTAGCTCAGCTTCGACGTGGAGCTGATGGTAAGTGCGCCGCGCAGACCCGCCTCCACGGTGTGTGCGACGACCTGCTTCAGGCCCGGGTCGCCGACGAAGAAATTCGCCAGGCTGCAGGAGTTCGTCGGGCCGGCACAGGAGAGTTCGGCAGGCGTCGGCGCGCGGTTCGCCTCGCTGTAGCCGGCATAGGCCGCGAGCCATGGTGCAAAGCGGTAGGTAGCGCCGGCTGCAGGATTGAAGCGGTTATAGGCGTGGCGGCCGGTGAGATCGCCGCCGTTCTGATCGGCGAGGTCGATTTCGGCTGCATTGTAGCGGCCGGATAACGTGACCGAAAGATGCGACGTTAGATCCAGCGTGTCGCTGGCGAACACGCCTTCGTTCATGGTGTCGATCGCGACGCGCACCGGGATGGTGTTGCCGGGCTCGTCGATGACGAAGCCGGGGCCAGCGAATTCGCGGCTCAGCGGTGTCAGTCCGCCGAGGAATGCCGTCGCCGAAAACATCGTCTGCGATCCGTCGAAACTGACGCCTGCCACGAGATGATTGGGAAAGCCGACGAGGTCGCCCGTGTCGGTGACCTGCGCCGAGGCGCCATAGGCGTTCGTGTTTGTCGTCTGGTCGTCGAGTTCGGAATACGGGCCGCCGTTGAGGTAATCAGGGATCGTGCCGCCACCACGCGTGGTCGACGGCGTTCCGGGATCGGAGCACAGCAGGCCGGAGCCGTCGTCGCACGGGAAATCGTTGGCGCTGTTTCCATTGACCACGCGTTGCAGGAAATAGCTGTAATAGGCGCTGCCCTGCACCGAGAGCTTGTCGTTGACGGTCCAGGTGCCGGACACGGCGAATTGCGCGAATTTGTTGGCGATCAAATTCGGCGCGGTGAACTGGGCTGCCGGATCGGCGGCGAGCAATTCGACCGGTGCGGTGCCGGGACCGTTCAGGACGGAGTTCGCCAGCGTCAAATTGGCATGCAGCTCGACATCGTCGTGGCGCCAGCCGAGATCGGCGTAGAGATTCTGGATATCGGAACGTTGCAGATCCCGCCAGCCATCCTGGTGTTCCTCACTGCCGGCGACGTAGAGGGCCGTGTTGCCGAGCTGTTTGCCGTATTGGAATTCGCCGAGGATCTGGCCGAAGGATCCGCCGGAGAGGTCGGCTTCCGCACCCTGATAGGAGAAGCCGTGCCTGAGACGCACGTTGACCGAACCGCCGAGCGCGTTGAGGCCGAAAACCGGGTTCGAGCCTTCGACGTTGACGCGCGAAATCGCCAGATCGGGGATCAGGTCCCAGTTGACCGTGTCGCCGAACGGCTGGTTGAAGCGGATGCCGTTCAGATAGACGGCGAGGCCCTGCGAGGTGCCTTGCAGCGGCGAGGATTCGAAACCGTTGTAGAACAGCGCGGGCTGGAACGGATTGCCGGCAGCGGAGTCCAGGCTCAGGCCGGAGACCTGCGTATCGAGGGCATGCAGCACATCCGGTGTGCCGTCACGTGCGATGTCGGCGCTGTCCAGCACGGTGGTGTTCGCCGGCACCTTGTTGCGGTCGATGCCGGAGCCGAGCAGCGGCGAGGTGCCGATGACGGTGATTTCCTCGGGCGCGCTGGTTTGCTGCGGTTCCTGGGCCAATGCGGCGCACAGCGGCAGGCCGTGCCACGCCAGGATGGCGAGTGGAACCGCCCTTGCCCATGGACGCAAATGCCGCCGGTTTGTCGAAACCATGTCCCCGCCTGTTTGCAAATCGCGACGCGCATGAACACTGTTCAAACGAAATTTGGCGATAGGAGAATATCCCGAATTCCAAGGGTGTTATTCCCGCAGGGCGGCGGCCCGGCGGATGAGGCAACCGTCGACGGGAACAGTGGGTCGCGACAGACGATTAGGAGTGACGATTTCAGCCCCTGAAAGACTCCGATGCCGAGCCTCACTGCCTCTCCATCACCGGAACCCGTTGCCCAGGGCGGCCGGGAAACCGCCACGCTGACGCCGTCTCGTGGATAGCGCAAGCGACGGCGCCGAGTCGGCACCGGATCATGGCCCACCCGGTCCGGACCTGGACTTCCATGGCCCGCCCGACTTCCATCGCCCGAAGGATGGGTCCGATCCGTTCCAGGCCGCCGTTCGCGCCACGCGCATGCCGATCACCATCACCAATCCGCGCCTGCCGGATAATCCGATGGTGTTCGTGAACGACGCCTTTTGCCGGCTGACGGGGTATGCGGCAGAGGAGATCCTCGGCCGCAACTGCCGCTTGCTGCAGGGCCCCGATACCGATCCGGCCACCGTCGACGAAATCCGCAGCGCGGTCCGGGCCCGGCGGCGCTTCGAGATCGACATCCGCAACTACCGCAAGGACGGTACGCCGTTCTGGAACCGGCTGCTGGTGGCGCCGGTCAACGACGCGGCGGGACAACTCGCCTGGTTCTTTGCCAGCCAGGTCGAGGTGACGCTGGAGCGGGAGCGGCTACCCGGGCTCGAGACGCACAACGCCGCCTTGCTGGCCGAGCTCGGCGACCGGCTGCGCAGCCAGGAGGATAGCGAGGCCCGCCTGCAGGCCGCCGCGCGTGCCGGCCGCATGGGCATCTGGGAGCTGGACGTTCGCAGCCTGACGCTGACCGCCTCGCCCATTTACCGGGAGAATTTCGGCGCCGGCCCGGATGCGCCGTTCACGCTCGCCGACATGGACGCCGCCATCCACCCGCTCGACCGCGACCAAGTACGGGCGGCGCGGCAGCACAGCATCGCGACCGGCGAGGATTACCGGGTCGAATTCCGCACCGTGCCGGGTGGCCTGCCGGATGGCGGCCAGGATGGGACAGCCGGAAGCCAGCAGCGCTGGATCGGGGTGCGGGCACGGATCGAGCGCGGTGGCGACGGCGCGCCACTCCGGCTCGCCGGTGTGTCGTTCGACATCACGGAGCGGCGGCAGAGCGAGCAGCGTGCGCGGGCGCTGGCCGAACTGGACGACCGGTTCCGGGAGCTCGACGACCCGGCCGACCTCGCCCACGCCGCGGCGGAACTGCTCGGCCGGACGCTGGGCGTGAGCCGGGCAGGCTATGGCACGATCGATCCCGAAGCGGAGACGATCGACATCGCGCGGGACTGGAACGCGCCCGGCATCGGCAGTCTGGCCGGCCGGCTGAATTTCCGCGATTTCGGCTCCTACATCGACGACCTCAAGGCCGGCGACACGGTGGTGATCGCCGATGCCGAGACCGATCCACGCACGCGGCCGGCAGCCGCGGCCCTGAAGGCGATCAGCGCGCAGGCCTTCATCAACATGCCGGTGACCGAGCAGGAAGGTTTGGTCGCCCTGCTCTACCTCAACCATGCGGCGGCGCGGCAATGGCCCGGCGACGAGCTCGACTTCGTGCGCGAGGTTGCCAATCGCACCCGCATGGTGGTCGAGCGGCGGCGGGCGCAGCAGGCGCTGCGGGCATTGGCGGAGTCGCTCGAGGAGCAGGTCGCCTCGCGCACCGCGGAACTGATGGCGACCGAAGCGGCGTTGCGGCAATCGCAGAAGATGGAGGCGGTCGGGCAGCTCACCGGCGGCCTGGCGCACGACTTCAACAACCTGCTGGCCGGGATCAGCGGCAGCCTCGAATTGGTACGGCACCGTATCGCGCAAGGCCGTATCGGCGAACTCGACCGGTATCTCACGACGGCCGAAAGCGCTGCCAGGCGCGCCGCCGCGCTGACCCACCGGCTGCTCGCCTTTTCGCGGCGGCAGACGCTGTCGCCGAAGCCGACCGACGTGAACCTGCTCGTCGCCGGCATGGAGGATCTGATCCGGCGCACCGCGGGACCGGGGGTCACGCTCAAGGTTGCGGGCAGCGCCGATCTGTGGAGCACGAAGGTCGACCCGAGCCAGCTCGAGAACGCGTTGTTGAACCTGTGCATCAACGCGCGGGACGCGATGCCGGACGGCGGAATGCTGACGGTCGAGACGGCGAACCGATGGGTCGACCGGCGCGAAGGCGGCCGGCGCGACCTGCCTCCCGGCCAGTATGTGGCGCTTTGCGTGAGCGACACCGGCACCGGAATGCCGCCCGAAATCATCGCCAAGGCGTTCGATCCGTTCTTCACCACCAAGCCGCTCGGCCAGGGCACCGGGCTCGGGCTATCGATGATCTACGGCTTCGCCAGGCAATCGGGCGGCGAGGCGCGTATCCACTCGCAGGTGGGCCAGGGCACGACCGTCTGCCTCCATTTGCCGCGCCATTGCGGCATGGCGGAGGGGCGAGACGAGGTGGTGGACACCGTGGTGGCGCAGCGCGCCAGTGCGGCCGCGACGATCCTGGTGGTGGACGACGAGCCGACCGTCCGCATGCTGATCACCGACATCCTCGATGAACTCGGCTACACGACGCTCGAAGCGGCAGACGGGCCGGCCGGGCTGACCGTGCTGGAGTCGGAGGCCGCCATCGACCTGCTGATCACCGATGTCGGACTGCCGGGCCTGAACGGGCGGCAGTTGGCCGACGCGGCCCGTGCGTTGCGGCCCGAACTCAAAATCCTGTTCGTCACCGGCTACGCGGAAAACGCGGTGCTCGATCACGGCCATCTCGAACCCGGCATGCACGTGCTGACCAAGCCGTTCAACCTGGAGGGTCTCGGTGCGATGGTGGGCAAGTTGCTGAGCTGAGGCCGTTGGAGCCGGCGGGAGAAGCCCGCAGGGTGACAGGCGTCTTATCTCCAAGTACTATCCCTTAACATGGATCACGGCGGCGACATAAACGACCTCGATGCCGCAAGACGCGTCGATACCCTCGCCGGCTACGGCATTCTCGATACCGCGGCCGAGCCCGCATTCGACGACATCGTGCTGCTGGCGTCGCGGCTGTGCGAAACGCCGGTGGCCTTGGTCAGCCTGGTGACGGACGAGCGCCAGTGGTTCAAGGCGCGGGTCGGCCTTCCCGCCAGCGAGACGCCGCTCAGCCAGTCGGTGTGCCTGCACGCCCTGCTGCAGGACGAAACGCTCATCATCGGCGACCTGACACGCGACGAGCGCACGCGCGACAACACGCTCGTCACGGACGCGCCTTACATCCGCTTCTACGCCGGCGCCGTGCTGAAGAGTTCGCACGGCGTTCCGCTCGGCACCTTGTGCGTCATCGACACGGTCGCCCGGCCGCCGGGCTTGACGCAGGTGCAGCGGGAAGGCCTCGAGGCACTGGCGCGGCAGGTCGTGGCGCAGCTGGAGCTGCGTGCGCTGGTGCGCCAGCGGGACGCCGCGATCGCTGCTGCCGAGCAGTCGGCCGAGGCATTCCGGCGCCAACAGCTTCTGTTGAACGCGGAACTGCACCATCGCCTGAAGAACCTGCTCGCCGTGGTGCAGGCGGTGATTTTGCAGACGTTGCGGCACAGCCGGGATTTCGACGAAGCGCGGGCCGCGGCGACGAGCCGCATCGCAGCTTTGGGACGCGCGCAGGAATTGTTGTTTTCGCGGGAAATGCAAAGCACGTCGCTCACTGCCATCATTCTCGGCACGGCCGACCTCTACCAGGGCAGCGAGGCCCGGTTCCGCATCGAGGGTCCCGAGCTGGAAGTGGGCGCACGCGCGGCGCTGTCGTTCGCGCTGGTGTTCCACGAACTTGCGACGAACGCGGTGAAATACGGCGCATTGTCCACCCAGTCGGGCATGATCGAGGTCGTTTGGACTGTCGCCGGGCCCAGCGCGCACCCGGGCCCGGACGAGGTGCTGATCACCTGGCGCGAGTTGGGCGGCCCGATCGTCGTGCAGCCCACGCATAAAGGTTTCGGCACCAGACTGGTGGAGCGCGCCCTGGCCGGCGGCGCGAGCGAAATGCTCTACGAGCCGTCGGGGCTGAAATGCTCAGTGCGCGTTCCGCTTGCCATGCTGCGGGAGAGCTAGAGTTTTTTTGGCGCGAATCTTTATCCGACAAGTTACTCTGTTCGGTCGGATGATGCTCCAGGGGCTCGTCCGAGTGAGTGCGCGTTGCCCCGCCTCATCGGCCATGCGCCGGGGCCGGGACACACCAAACTGTTTCGTCGGCAGGCGTGACAGGCGGCAGCGGAAGTTGCCGCCTGTTTCGTATTTTAGCGATCAGCTTTCGGCAGGTGCTGCCTTGGCGAGTTTCTCGCCGAGTTTGCTGGCATAGTCATCGCCTTTGTAGATATCCGAAACGATGGATTTCAGCTTTGTCGCATGCTCCTTCATCTTGAGCGCGCCGGCGTAAGCGGCGGCCGAGCCGAATCCCGCCAGCCCGTAATGCGACATGCGCTGATATTGCGCGATGATCGTGACATCGAGCAGGTCGCCGTCCTCGGGCGCTTCCTTGGTGGTATGTTTCAGCGCTTCTTTGACCAGGCCCTCCATGCCCTTGCAGTGCTCTTTCTCGACTTCGCCACCAGCTTCTTCGAGCAGCGACTTCAGCGTTTCGGAGTGTTTGTTGATGTCGCCGACGGATTTCTCCAGCAGCTGCTTGAGCTTCGGATCGTGCGCCTTGCCGGCAATGGTAGTGACGGCGCGGCTCATCTGGTCGTTGGCGGACCATAGATCCTTCATTTCGTCGGCGTAGACTTCCTTCAGGCTGCCGGGTGCGGACATTGGTGGCTCCTTCAAATGGGGACGCGCATGCGGAACCCCGGAATTTCCGTGATCGGAAGGCCGGCGCGTCGCAAAGGTTCAATTCACGCTTGCGAGGGTGCGCCAAGGGTTCGAGCGCCTGCCAACGGTGACCGTGATTTCGGGTGTCGGCGCGGTCGTCGGCGCCGGCGCGGGCGGGCTGATCGGGTCGCTGACCCATGCGGGCGTCTCGGAAGACGATGCGCATGTCTATGCCGAAGGTGTCCGCCGCGGCGGATCGCTGGTCAGCGTCACGGCCGACGAGGACCGTGCGGCGGAGGCGGATCGCATCCTGAACAGCCGGAGCTTCGTCGATCCGGCACAGCGCCGTGCCGATTATCGGGCGGCCGGCTGGACCCGCTTCGACGAAGCTGCCGGGCCATACGAGCCGACCCGTTCGACCGCCGCCGGCGAGATCGACCGGACCGGCCGCACGACACTGTAAGTCAATAACATTGGGTCAGCGCGCAAACGCCGCGCTGACCCGACCCCGACTCAAGCTCTCAGGTCGACAAGGCTACTTCTTGGCGTGCTGGGCACTTTTGCCGTGCGCTTCGGTGGAAGACTTGTGCGCCGTCTCGGAGTGGCCGTGCGCCTTTGTCGAATGCTCGTGGGCGGCGTCATGATCGCCTTTTCCGTGGTGTTCGGCGGCGGTGCGATGGGCCTTGGCGGCGGTCTCGTGGGAGTCGGCTGCCTTTGTGTGACTGGTGGCTGGCATGTTACTTCCTCATTTTCTTGTTTCCGGTCGGACCGGCCTTTGCCGGGCACGCCGGACTCACCCTAACGCAAGCCGTGTTGACCGGTTTTTCGCGCCTCAGACGGCCGCCATCGGTCGACAGGCGCCGGGACGCGGCGATGATGCCCTGCCCGTCCGCCTTGGGCCCGCCCACCTTGGCGCGCTCGATGCTGGCCCGGCATGACCGGGCGCGGGCGGCCCCATCCGGAGCCTGGCGCAACGCCAGGGTCACTGAAATGCGCCGGGGGCGGCACCGTCAGGTATTGAATCGAAACGCGGGAACGATGCCACTTGCGCGCGGCGCCGTGGAGTGGTCTGAGCGGGCGCTCGAAACCGGCTCCGATGCCCAAAACTGGATCACTGCCATGACCGACAAGACGCCCACCGGCACTAAGAAGCCGGACCATGCCTATGCCGCCCGCCGCCCGAAGACGCCTGCGTTCGCGCGCTACGAAGGCACCTCGGCCTGGCGCAAGGACCGCCGCAAGGTTCGCGCCTACGCCATGTTCAAGGCCGTCGAAAAGGCCGGTCACGCCGGCAAAGGCACGGCGCAAGCCTGAGACTGAACCTTGCGACGCGCCGAGGGTATTTCCCGACCGTATTGAATCGGATCGCCGGGCGTGAGTGCTCTTGCGCTTTGTTTCAACGAGCATCTTTATCCGACAGGTGACCCCATCTGGTCGGATGATGGTCTAGGAGCCGGAATTGTCCGTTCAGGCAGGGATGTTGAAGCTGGCGATCGCCGGGGTCTCGCTCATGGCGAACTGGACTGCCGTGCCAAGCGCGCAGGCGGCGACGATGGAGCAGGTGCTCCCCTTCGCGGCCAATCCGGCGGTCCGCCAGTTCGATGATCCGAACCTGGTGTTCTCCAACGACCCGGCCGATCGCGGCGCTCCGCTGGTGGTTTTCCTGCCCGGCACGCACGGGCGCTCGGAATCAGCCCCGCTCCCGTTCCTCGATGTCATCGCGCAGCAAGGCTACCGGGTCATATTCTTGACCTATGACGACGTGCCTTCGGTCAACCAGGTTTGTTCACGCGAGCCCGATGCCGCATGCGCCGCCGCGTTCCGCGAGCGGCGATCGTTCGGCACCGGCGCAGGATCGGTGCAGGATGCGCCAGCCGAAGCCATCGTGCCACGGCTCACGGCATTGCTGCGCACCCTGCAACGGATGCACCCGCAGGCGGGCTGGGCGGGCTATCTCGCACCGGACGGCCAACCGAACTGGAGCCGCATCGTGCTGTCCGGCCTGTCGCAGGGCGCGGGCATGGCGGCGTTCATTGCAAAACGGGTGGCGGTCGGCCGTGTCGTGCTTTTCTCCGGACCGGCGGATAGTTCCGGCTCCGGGCGGAGTTTGGCGCCCTGGCTGTCGTTGCGGTCGGCGACGCCGCCGGAGCGCTGGTGGGCCGCACTGCACGCCCGGGAGAACGCCTCCGCCATGCTGGCGCAGGCCTACCAGGTATTGGGCATCCCGGCTGGGCACATCGTCGTTTTCAACGGGCCGCCGCCGCAGGACGGACACCGGTTTGCGGCAAACCCCTATCATACATCGACGGTCCGCATGCCGGAATACGAGGTCGACTGGCGCCGTATGTACGGCGTTGCAACGACGGCCGGTCGTTAGATCCGGTCGCTTGCGGCGGCACAGGTTTTGTCCCTTTTACATCGGTGATGGCCAGTTGATCGGATGCGGGATTCCGTATCAGTC
>CAZZVF010000022.1:0-18610 GCA_964657355.1 uncultured Buchnera sp. | reverse complement strand
TGCGCTTGCCGGAAAATGCTCTAGCTCTTTGTTTTAGCGAGCATCTTTATCCGATGGGTGATCCCATCTGGTCGGATGATGCTCTAACCCCGCCGACACGTCATCGTAAAAACAACCAACAACACAAAGCCGGCAGGCTGCTAGATGAATTTGCCGCGCAGAAATCCCAGAGCGGGCAGCGGCTGCCAGGCTTTCGGCAGGTCTGCCCGCCGGATCGGCGCCACGCTGTAGCGCGGAACGGGCTGGCGGGTGGTGCGCAGGAACCCGGCATAGGCATCGACCTGCTGTTCGCGCCAATTGCGGTCTGCCAGTGCGGCGTTCCGGCTGGGGTAGATGTCCGCGACCCGGGTGATCTTGCCCAAGGACGCGACCACCGCCCAAAGCGTGTCGTCTCGCAGAACAGGCAGCCGGATGACCTCGGTCATGCAGCGCATCCTGCCAGCCTTTCGAGGCGCGTTCCAGCCTTGGTGTAGAGACTCGTGGCAACTCCGCTCGCAGTAAGCGCGCCGGGAGGCCGAGGCTTTGCAGTGCCGCGCGTATTGGCTCAAAAGAGCGCCCAGGAGACCTGTCCGGCATGGCTCAAGGCGAAGAGGCGATCGAGGAAATCAAGATCGCGCTGTATTGGCAGCGCGTTCTTGGCGAGATGGAGTATGTCGACTACGACCCGGACGATCTGCGCCGCTGGTATAAGGCGCTGGAATTACGCGGGCCGTCCGAAATCCGCGCCTACGTGTCGGAGCGAACGCAGCGGCATAATGCGAGCCACCTGCATGGGCTGGTCGCGGCCCCGCACCCGCCGCTGCCCATCGTCGAGCTTTGGCTGCAATCGCACGAGAACAAGCCGCAGCTGAAACCCTTCTGGATCGGGCTGGGCGGGTTCACCATGCTGAGCCTCATCCTGGCGATGGGCTTTAACGGGTGCCAGACGCTGAAGAACCCAAATCCGATGGTCTTGAAGCCGCCACAGACGCAGGAGGCGGTGCAACCCGCGGCACCGGGTGCTCCGCCTGCCGCGACGGCCACCGCACCGCAGAGTTTGCCCGTACCGGCTTCGACAGCGACCAACTCTACCCAACAGGGCCAGCAGGGCCACTAACGGCCGCTACACTTACCAGGGCAGCAGCGGCTCGTTGTGCTTGAGGTCGTGGCGGGCGGGCAGGTCGGCGAGCGACCAGCCGCCGCCGAGCGCCTGAACCAGGGCCACGGATGCCGCAAGCCTGTTCTGCTCGATGCTGAGGACAGTCTGCTGGGCAGAGAGCAGCGTGTTCTGCGCGGTGATCACTGCCGTGTAGGCCTGCGTGCCGGCACGGTACTCGTTCAGCGATATGACGGCGGAACGCTGCGCGTCGGCCACCGCTTCGTCCTGGATGACCGCTTGTTGTTGCAGGATGCGTAAGGACGAAAGGTCGTCCTCCACCTGCTGGAACGCGGTGAGCACTGTCTCGCGGTAGGTCGCGACGCTCTGGTCGTAGGCGGCACGCGCGGCGGTTACTGCCGCCGTGCGGGTGCCGCCTTCGAACAAAGTTTCGCTGGCTGCAGCGCCGAGCGACCAAAGGCGGCTGGAACTCGAAATGAGCGAGCCGATCGGGTCGCCCGCGAAACCGAACAACGCAGACAGAGTCACCGTCGGATAATAGGCGGCCACGGCAACGCCGATCAGCGCATTTTCCGAAGCGATGGTGCGCTCGGCGGATGCGATGTCAGGCCGCCGCTGGAGCAATACTGCCGGCACGGAGGGTGGTGTGACCGGAACCGCAGGCACCGCACGCACCGCCGAGATTACAAGTTGCGCGGGTGGCACACCCATCAGCACGGCGATCGCATGCTCATACTGCGCACGCGCCACGCCCACGTTAACCGCCGCGGAGCGCGCCGTGTCGAGTTGTGTCTGCGCCAGCAGCACGTCCGAACGCGCAGCGAAGCCCGCATCGTATTGGTTTTTCGTGATCTGCAAGGCCCGGGCGTCGTTTTGCACCGTTTCATCGAGAACACGCCGCAGGGCGTCGGAAACACGCAGATCGAGGTAGTCCGTCGCGAGCAGGGCCTGCGCGGATAGTCGTGCGTTGGCCAGGTCGGCGGCGCTCGCTTGTGCAAGCGCCACGTTGCTATCGACCTGCCTTCGGATGCGTCCCCACACGTCTATTTCCCATGACGCGCTGCCTTCGAGGCTGTATTGCGTGCGTGTTGTCCTGCCACTGCCACCCGTAGAACCAATCGTAGTCCCGCTTGTGGTTGTCGTGGTGGTACCTGTCGCAGCCGACGAACTTCCGGAGCTGCTGCCGCCGCTGCTTGAACGGGTGACGGTGGGGGAGCCGGTGAGCGAGGGATAGAGGCTTGCGCGTGCCTCATCGACCAGCGCTTCCGCATTGCGGAACGCGGCCGCGTCCGCAGCCAATGTCTGGTTGCCGATAGCGACGCGCCGTTCCAGGCTATCGAGCAGCTTATCGTCATAGACCGACCACCAGGCCCCCTTGTCCGCACTGTCGCGCGGGGTTGCCACGATCCAGCCAGCGGGCGGACTTTCCCTGAACGCTGCTGGAACGTTCGCCGGCGGCCGGCTGTAGTCGGGCCCGACCTTGCAGCTCGACAGGCAGGCCGCGCACAGCAGCAGCGAGGCAGGCCACTTCATTCCGCAGGCGCTCCCGAAACGCTGGTTTGCGGGAAACTGCGGCGCCAGCGCGAGCGCGCCCAAAAGCCGAACCGATCGAGATATAGATAGACCACCGGCGTGGTGTAGAGGGTCAGAACCTGGCTCACGAGCAGGCCGCCGACGATGGCGATGCCGAGCGGGCGGCGCAATTCAGCACCTTCACCGGTGTCGAACGCGAGCGGCAGCGCGCCCAGCATGGCAGCGAACGTCGTCATCATGATCGGCCGGAAGCGCAGCTTGCACGCTTCGTAGATGGCGTCACGCGTGTTCATGCCGTGCTCGCGCTCGGCGGATAATGCAAAATCGATCATGAGAATTGCGTTCTTCTTGACGATGCCGATGAGAAGGATGACGCCGATGAGGGCGATGATGCTGAATTCGGTGCCGAACAGCAGCAGCGCCAGCACGGCGCCGACGCCGGCGGACGGCAGCGTGGACAAAATCGTTATGGGATGGACGGTGCTCTCGTAGAGTATGCCGAGAACGATATAGACGGCACCCAGTGCGGCGGCGATCAGCAGCGGCTCGCTGCTGGTGGATTGCTGGAATGTCGCCGCGGTCCCTGCGAACTGTCCGACGATGGAGGCCGGCATGGAGATCGACTGCTTGGCGCGTGCGATCGCGGCCGTGGCGTCGCTGAGGGATTTGCCCGGCGGCAGGTTGAACGAAATCGTCGCCGCCACGAACGCGCCCTGATGGTTGACGCCGAGCGGCGTGTGGCCGGGCACGAAGGCGCTGAAGGCCGCGAGCGGCACCATGGTTTCCTGCGCGGTGCTGACGGGCGCACCGCTGGATGCGGAACTTTTGCCGGACGCGGCAAGCGCGTTCGACGACTGGTTGCGCGCGGAGTCGAGTGCCACCGTCGATGCGGCACTGGCGGCGCCGGCCGCATTGGTCGCCGTGGTGCCTGCGACGGTGCCGGCCGGGAAATTGCTCGTGCTGGTGCCGCTGGCATTGCCTCCCGACGTACTGACCCAGACTTCCTTCAGCGTCTGCGGACTTTGCCAGTAGCGCGGCGCCACTTCCATGATGACGTGATATTGGTTCAACGGATTGTAGATGGTCGAGACCTGCCGCTGGCCGAACGCATCGTATAGCGTGTTATCGACCTGCTGCGGCGTGATCCCGAGCCGGGCCGCCGTGGGACGGTCGATGACCAGGTCCGCTTCCAGGCCGCTTTGCTGCTGGTCCGAGTTCACGTCGGCCAGGTTCGGATCCTTCTGCAGCGCCTGGGTGAATTTTGGCGCCCACTCGTAGAGCGTGCGCGCGTCGTCGGCCTGCAGCGTGTACTGATACTGCGCGTTCGACATGCGGCCGCCGACCCGGATATCCTGCACCGCTTGCAGAAACAGCCGGGCGCCCGGAACGCGGTTCAGTTTCGGACGCAGCCTGGCGATGATCTGGTCGGCGCTCACGTCACGCTGGGATAGGGGCTTGAGCGCCACGAACAGGTTTGCGGTATTGGTCTGCCTGTCGCCGGTATAGCCGACAACACTGGCGACGGCTGGATCGCGTCGCACGATGGATTGGATCAGCTTGAGCTTAGCGCTCATGGCTTGGAAACTGGTGGCCTGGTCCGCCTGCACCATGCCCATCATGGCGCCGGTGTCCTGCTGCGGAAAGAATCCCTTTGGAATGACGACGAACAGGAACACGTTCAGCGCGATGGTGGCGAACAGCACGATGATGACGATGAGCGAATGCCGCAGCGACCAGGCGAGCGTGCGTTCGTAGAAGGCGAGCATGCGGTCGAACACCGCTTCCGTCCGGCGGAAGAACCAGCCCGGGCGGTGATCCTTCGGGCGCACCCGCAGGAACAGCGCGCACAGCATCGGCGTGGTGGTCAGAGAAAGCACGAGCGAGACTAGAATGGCGAGCGACAACGTCAGCGCGAACTCGCGGAACAGCCGGCCGACAATGCCGCCCATAAGCAGGATCGGCAGGAACACGGCAATGAGGGAAATGGAAATCGACAACACGGTGAAGCCGACTTCGCGCGCCCCGAGCAACGCCGCCTGCCTGCGCGGCATGCCGTCTTCCATGTGGCGCGAGATGTTTTCCAGCACCACGATGGCGTCGTCGACCACGAAGCCGGTCGAGATTGTCAGAGCCATGAGCGACAGATTGTCGAGACTGAATCCCAGCAGGTACATCGCCGCGAAGGTGCCGATGATCGAGATCGGCACGGCGACTGCCGGAATGAGCGTGGCACGGGCGTTACCGAGAAAGACGAAGACGACGAGCACGACGAGAACGATGGCAATGATCAGTGTGCGCTGCGTGTCGTTGAGCGAGGCGCGCACCGTCGGCGTGCGGTCGACGGCGACGTTGACCTCGGCGCCGCCGGGCAGGGCCGCCTCGAGCTGCGGCAGCACCGCTCGGATGCCGTCCACCGTTTGGATGATGTTCGCGCCCGGCTGACGGAACACGATGAGCGCCACGGTGGGCTGACCGTTGAACAGGCCGCCGTTGCGCAAATTCTCGACGCTGTCGTCGACGTCGGCGATGTCGGACAGGTGCACGGCGGCGTTATTGCGGTAGGCGACGACGAGCGGCCGGTAGTCGGCCGCGTGGCTCGCCTGGTCGTTGGTGTAAAGCTGGAAGTGCAGGTCGCCTGCTTCGATGGCACCTTTCGGAGCATTCGCGTTGGCTGATGCGAGGGCGGCGCGCACATCCTCCAGGCCGATGCCGTATTTGTAGAGGGCACCGGGGTTCAGCTCGACCCGCACCGCGGGGAGTGCCGCGCCATTCACGTCCACTTCGCCGACACCCGGCATCTGCGACAGTTTCTGTTCGAGCACCGTCGCCGCCGAATCGTAAAGCTGGCCCGGAGTCAGCGTCTTCGAAGTCAGCGCGATGATCATCACCGGCGCGTCGGCTGGGTTGACCTTGCGGTAGCTGGGGTTCTGCCTGAGCGCCGTCGGCAGGTCCGCGCGCGCTGCGTTGATCGCCGCCTGCACATCGCGCGCAGCACCGTTGATGTCGCGGTCGAGACCGAATTGCAGCGTGACGCGGGTCTGGCCGACGCTGCTCTGCGACGTCATTTCCGTCACATCCGCGATCTGGCCGAGATGGCGCTCAAGCGGCGATGCAACCGAGCTCGCCATCGTGTCGGGGCTGGCGCCGGGCATCTGCGCCTGCACCGATATCGTCGGGAAATCCACCTGCGGCAGCGGCGAAACCGGAAGTTTCGCATAGGCGAAGATGCCGGCAAGCAGGATGCCGATGGTGAGCAGCGTTGTCGCGATCGGTCGTGCGATGAAGGGTGCCGAAATGTTCATCGGATCAATGGCGCGCCGGCACGCCGCTCACGCAGGCGAGGCTTCCGCGCCCCACCGGCGCGCCAGGCGCAAGGCGATGCGGTCGAACAGCAGGTAGACGACGGGCGTCGTGAACAGGGTCAGCACCTGGCTCACGATGAGGCCGCCGAAGATCGCGAGCCCGAGGGGTCGGCGCAGTTCGGATCCGGTGCCGCTGCCGAGCATGAGCGGCAAGGCGGAGAACAGGGCGGCCATCGTGGTCATCAGGATCGGGCGGAACCGTAGCAGGCAGGCCTGCTTTATGGCGTCGCGCGGCGCCATGCCTTCGTCGCGTTCGGCTTCCAATGCAAAGTCGATCATCATGATGGCGTTCTTCTTCACGATGCCGATCAGCAGCACGATGCCGATGATGCCGATGACGTCGAGACCAGCACCGACGGCCATCAGGGCGAGCAGCGCGCCGATACCGGCGGAGGGCAGCGTGGACAGGATCGTGACCGGATGGACAAAGCTTTCGTAGAGCACGCCGAGCACGATGTACATCGTCGCAACTGCCGCGAGCACGAGGTAGAGCTCGTTGCTCAGCGAATTCTCGAATGCAGCAGCGGCACCCTGGAACGCCGTCTGAAAGCTGTCCGGCAGCTGGATCTGCTTTTCGGCATCGCGGATGGCCGTCACCGCGCTTCCGAGGGAAGCGCCCGGCGCGAGGTTGAAGCTGATCGTGGTGGACGGAAACTGGCCGAGATGGCTCACCACGAGCGGCGCCGCCCGCGTGGTCACATGCACCAGTGCCGCAAGCGGAACCTGCCCGCCGCTTGCGGTGGATGACGGCAGATACAGGGCGTTGAGGTTTTGCAGCGATGCCTGGATCGCGGGTGCTGCTTCCAGGATGACGCGATATTGGTTCGACTGCGTGAAGATGGTCGAGACGATGCGCTGGCCGAACGCATCATACAACGCGTTATCGATCGTCGACGGCGTGATGCCGAAACGGCCGGCGGTCGCCCGGTCGATGGTGATGTCGGCGGCGAGGCCGTTGGTCTGCATGTCGCTGGCGACGTCGGCGATGGACGGTATGGCGCGAAGTTTGTCGAGCAGCTTCGGTACCCAATTCTTGAACGCGGTGAGGTCGGCGTTTTCCAGCACGAACTGGTATTGCGTGGCACTTGTCGCCGTGTCGATCGAGAGGTCCTGCACCGGCTGCATGAACAGCTGGATACCCGCGATGCCGGCGACCTCGCCTCGCAGCCTGCGGATGATCTCCGAGGCTGTTTCGGTGCGTTCGTCACGCGCTTTCAGGTTGATCAGGAAGCGGCCCGAATTCAGCGTCGTGTTGCTGCCGTCCACGCCGATGAACGACGTGAGGCTGGCCACATCGGCATCTTTCAGCACAGCATCGGCAAGCTGTTGCTGGAGGCGCGCCATGGCTGAGTACGACGCAGTCGGCGCTGCGACGGAAATCCCCTGCACCAGGCCAGTGTCCTGCACGGGGAAAAAGCCTTTGGGAATGACGATGTAGAGAAACACCGTGAGGGCTACGGTGAGTGTCGCGACGATGAGGGTGGCGATTTGCCGGTCGAGCACGAACTCGAGGCCCCGCCCGTAGGCGGCGATGATGCTTTCGGTGGCGCGCTCGGCGCCGCGTGCGAAACGGCCCATCTCACGCTGCGGGCGGTGGCGCAGCAGCCGCGCGCACAGCATGGGCACCAGGGTCAGGGAGACGACCGCCGAAATCACGATGGTGACAGCAAGCGTGATGGCAAATTCGTGGAACAGCCGGCCAACCACGTCGCCCATGAAGAGCAACGGGATCAGCACCGCGAGCAGCGAAACGGTCAGTGATATGATGGTGAAGCCGATCTGCTGCGAGCCTTTCAGCGCGGCCTGCAGCGGCGGTTCGCCCATCTCCACGTAGCGCGCGATGTTCTCGATCATGACGATGGCGTCGTCGACCACGAAGCCGGTGGCGATGGTCAGTGCCATGAGCGACAGATTGTCGAGCGAGAAACCCCACAGATACATCGCGGCCAGCGTGCCGATGAGCGACAGCGGCACCGACAGGCTGGGAATGACGGTCGCCGGAATGTTGCGCAGGAACAAGAAGATCACGAGCACGACGAGGCCGATGGCGAGTGCGAGCTCGAACTCGACGTCGGCTACGGAGGCGCGGATGGTCGTCGTGCGGTTGGTGACGGGCACGACGGAGAGTGCCGCCGGGATGGAGACCTGCAATTTGGGCAACAGCGCCGTGATGCGGTCGACCACCTGGATCACGTTCGCGCCGGGCTGGCGCTGCACGTTGAGAATGACGGCCGGCGTGCGGTCGACCCAGGCCTGGAGTTTGGTGTTTTCCGATCCCTGCACGAGCTCGGCGACATCGGTCAGGTGCACCGGCGCGCCGTTCTTGTAGGCGATGACAGCGTTCTTGTAGGCATCGGCACTGGTCAGCTGGTCGTTGGCATTGATCGTGTAGGCCTGGCTCGGCCCGTCGAAATTGCCCTTCGGCGTATTGACGTTGAGGTTGGCGATGGTGGTGCGCAGATCGTCGATATTGAGCCCCAAGGCAGCCAGCGCACGCACGTTGGCGCGCACGCGAACCGCCGGACGATGGCCACCCGAAATCGACACCAGACCGACGCCGGCGATCTGGCTGATCTTCTGCGCCAGCCGTGTTTCGGCGATGTCCTCGATCTGTGTCAGCGCCATGCTGGAACTTGTCAGAGCCAGCGTCAGGATCGGGGCGTCAGCCGGGTTCACCTTGGCGTAGATCGGCGGCGCCGGAAGGTCGGACGGCAATAGATTTCCCGCCGCGTTGATCGCCGCCTGCACTTCCTGCTCGGCGATATCGAGCGAGAGATCCAGGCCGAACTGCAGCGTGATGACGGACGATCCGGCGGAACTCTGCGAGGCCATCTGGTTCAGGCCGGGCATTTCGCCAAACTGGCGTTCCAGCGGCGCCGTCACCGAACTCGTCATCACCTCCGGGCTCGCACCCGGATAGAATGTCTGCACCTGGATGGTCGGGTAATCGACTTCGGGCAGCGCCGACAGCGGCAAATACGAGTAGGAGATCAGGCCCACGAGCAGGATCGCGAGCATCAGCAGCGTGGTCGCCACCGGCCGCATGATGAACAGGGCCGACGGCCCCATTTCTAGTTCGCCTGCTGCTGATGGTGGCGGTGATGGCCCGGTTGCTGTGCGCCGCCATCCCCACCCGCTGCACCCGGATGCTCGCCCGCGACCACCACTTTCATGCCGTCGCGCAGCCGGTCGGCGCCGTCGATCACGACCTTGTCGCCGGCGTTGAGGCCAGACAGAATCTGCGTCTTCTGGCTATCGGCAATGCCGGTCTTCACCGGTTTCACCGACACGGCGCCGTCACTGCCGAGCGCATAGACGAAACTGCCGGGCGCGCCGTTCTGCACCGCGGCGTTCGGCACCGTCAGCACGGATTTCAACGTGTCCACCAGCAGGCTCGCATTGACGAACTGGTTCGGGAACAGCCCGTAATCCGCATTGGCGAAAATCCCACGCAGCTTCACCGTACCGGTCGTGACATCGATCTGGTTGTCGAGCGTTTCGAGCTGACCGGTTCCGAGCAGCGTGGTGTTGCTGCGGTCCATCGCGGTGACGCTCAGCGTGGCACCGGCGCGCAGGCGTTTCGTGATGGGCGGAATATCGTCCTCCGGCAGCGTGAAGATCACGCTGATCGGCTGCAGCTGCGTCACGACGACGATGCCGTTCGTGTCAGAGGTCTGAACGTAGTTGCCGGCATCGACCTGCCGCAGCCCGACGCGGCCGTCGACCGGCGAGACGATGTGGCAGTAGGTGAGGTTCACCAGCTGCGTGTTCACCGCACCCTCGTCCGCCGCGACGGTGCCCTGGTATTGCTGCACAACGAATTGCTGGTCCTCGACCTGCTGGCGCGAAATGCTGTCCTGCTTGTTCAGCCGGCTGTAGCGCGCCGCATCGGTCTGCGCCTGCCGCAGCAGGCCCTGGTCGCGCGCCAGGTTGCCGCGCGCCTGTTCGAGCAACGCCTGGGTCGGCCGCGGGTCGATCTGCGCCAGGAAATCGCCGCGATGGACGATCTGCCCTTCGCGGAAGCCGAGCGTCTGCAACTCGCCATTGATCTGCGTGCGCACCGTCACCGTCGCCAGCGGAGTCACCGTGCCCAGGCCGGCGTTGGTGATCGGCATGTCCGCGTTGGTCGCCGGCGCGACGCTCACCGTCTGTGGCGGCGCGGCGCCTGCCTGTCCGCGCGGGCCGGCATCGCCATCCGCCGGTTTGCTGCCGAAGCGCCAGACGAGCAGGCCGAGCACGGACGCGAGGATGAGCAGAATCCAGATCCAACGCCGGCTGCGCCATGGCGCAGGGGTCGTCACGGCCGGCGGGATTGTCCTTGGGTGCGGCAGCGTCTGATCCACGGCGGCAGGGTATGACCTAATGAAGCGCCGGCTGGAATGCTCTGCGCGCAGCAGAATGTAACAGAGTCCTACCCTTTTGGCACGTTACCGCGCATGTCACTATGCATGCACACGCAGCGCGGAGGCTAAAATGACCCGTCTGGCGCCAGTCGCGGCCCTTTGCGCCAGCGTCTTCGTGCTCGCGGCATGCGGGGGTACACCGCCCGCGGCCGCGCAGCGCAAAGCTGCAACATACGACTCGATTTCGGGGGCAGCGCCGGACGAGCCGGGTCCGCGCGGCATCACCTCATCGATGCCGCCCGGCGACCTGAGCGCCAACCCGCTGCGCTGCCGCAATATCGGGCCGGAGACGGTGTGCAACAGGGACCCTTGATTCTGGCTGACCCAGGGAACGATGCCCATGGGTGAGGTCGACGCGGTGGTCGCCGGCGCGGGTGTGGTCGGGCTCGCCGTGGCACGTGCGCTGGCACTCGGCGGTCGGCAGGTCGTGGTGCTGGAAGCAGCTGGCGCCATCGGCACCGCCACGTCCTCGCGCAACAGCGGGGTGATCCACGCCGGCATCTACTACGATCCGGGCAGCCTGCGGGCGCGCCTCTGCGTGGCGGGACGGCGCACGCTGTACGACTATTGTGCACCGCGCGGCGTTGCGGCAGTGCCGTGCGGCAAGCTGCTGGTGGCGACCGAGCCGGGCGAGGAGGCGGCGCTCGAACGCCTTGCCCAGCGGGCGGAAATCAATGGCGTGGAGGATTTGCAGCGCCTGACCGGAGCCGAGGCGCGCGCCCTCGAACCGGCACTGGCCTGCACCGCGGCACTGCTGTCGCCGCACACCGGCATCGTCGACAGCCACGCGCTGATGCTCTCGCTGCAGGGGGAAGCGGAGGACCACGGCGCCGCGGTCGCGCTCAACACGCCGGTCGAACGCGTCGAAGTCACGAGTGAGGGCCTGGTCGTGCAAACCGGCGGCGCCGAGCCGATGCGGCTGCGCACCCGGCTGTTCATCAACGCCGCGGGCCTCGGCGCCTGTGCACTCGCCGCCCGCATCGATGGCCTGGACTCCTCACATGTGCCGCTGCCACGGCTCGCCAAAGGCAGCTATTTCAGCCTCGCCGGACGGGCCCCGTTCAGCCGGCTGATCTATCCGGTACCGATCCCTGGCGGCGCCGGCATCCACCTCACGCTCGACCTCGGCGGCCAGGCGCGGTTCGGACCCGACGTGGAAGCGGTGGACACGATCGATTACCGAGTGGATCCCCGGCGCGGCGAAGCGTTTTACGAGGCGATTCGCCGCTATTGGCCGAAGCTGCCGGACGGCGCGCTGCAACCGGGATACTCGGGCATCCGGCCGAAGATCGTGGAAGCGACCCAGGTGCAGGATTTCGTCATCCAGGACGCGAGCACGCACGGTGTGCCGGGACTGATCAACCTGTTCGGTATTGAAAGCCCGGGACTTACGTCGTCATTGGCAATCGGGGCGTACGTGGCGGAGCTTTCGTGCAGACAGGGGAAGGAAAGCAGTTCTTTGTTGAAACAAAGGACCAAACGCTCTTGTAAATAATGGACATGCTGCCGGATAGAAGCGCGATCAAGTTTCCCGGCAGGAGATCAGTCAGAAGGTCGGGTTCGACCATGATCGGGCTCAACCTTTTTAGAGGCTGACTCAGGCTTCAGCCGATTTGGGAATCCTTCTTGTGGGTTTCGGGCCTAGATGTCCCAAGAAGTTTAAAGAGCATGTCGGGGCCCTGAGGGTAATCAACACATTTGATCAAGGGAAACCAGGTCGTGCAACCCGTTAGAAACCCATTTCCGGGATTTTTGTACGTGGCAGGATTACCGAAGGTTCGGCCACCTGCGACGGTTGTCCCCCATCCCCAGACGCCGGATGAATGATCCATGTTGATTTGCACTGAAACAAAATAGGTTCCCGGTTTTAGCTCAACCGATTGCGGAAGCGTTATGGCAAAGTTTCCTGCGGAGTCCTTGCCCTTAATCTTATCGAATTCCATGACCTTCAGTTTGGGAAGCCCCTTGGCAGACGGCTTGTATATGAAAACGTTCTCCGATTTTGCCGGACCGCCGCTATAAGCCCCAACAACGTCAACCTCAGAAACGATCCAGGTCTTGCCGGTTGGAACCGTAAAATCGTCCGCTATTTGAGAGTCGTACGATGAGTGTGCTGAGTCAAACCTTTGCGATACAAATCCTAAGGGAGAGCCCTTGGGAGTTTGATCATACAAAACGGTAGTCGTTGACTGATGTTGAACATCAGGCGCTTTTTGAAGAGGGACTGCCAGTGAAACGCTCGGAGTCGTTGCTGCGGAGGCTCCTATAACGCATGCGGCAACGGTAAAAGCGCTGACCAAAGCGACTGAATTTTTCATGTCCAGCTTCCGACAATGTTTAGCTAATCTACGCGCAACGAGAAACCTGTGACGCTTAGATAAGATGCCACAAGTCTTTGAGGCCGCAAGGCGTTTTTTGACAGGCTCAGCAGGTGAATACCGTTGGCGCTCGTAGAACAGGCAACATCGATGCCGCTTCCAGCTCGCTGTCGCTATCCAACGCCACGCTGCAGCTGGCCTTTGCCATGCGCGTGGCGAGTGCGGCCTCCGAGGTGCTCGGGCGCAAGAGGGTGATGGTCGCCTCGCTGCTGGTCGCCGGCGGGCTTGCTGCCCTGTGCGCCAGCACAGGGCTTCAGCCAGTTGCTCATTTTTCGCGGCCTGATGGGCCTCAGCCTCTCCGGGCGGCCCTCGGTGGCGATGGCCTATGTGGCGGATGAAGTGTACCCGCGTGCGGCCGGACTCGGCATGGAGCTGTATATCGGCGGCAGTGCGATCGGTGGCTGAGCGAGTCTGCCATCCTCTCGGCGCTGACGATCACGCGTCTCTTGCCGCGCCTCCTGCTCCGACGGTGAGAGCGATCGCTTAGGGAACGTTGTTGCCCGAACCGCCCGGACCGGCCGAGCCGCCGAGGCCGCCACTACCACCGCCTGGCAGGCCTGCCGGGGTGAACTTGCCGACGTTGCCGAGCAGCTGCTGCATGAACGAGGCCTCGCTGCCTGGCGACGGCGTCGAGCCCGACGCCATTGCGATGTCCTTGCCGTCGGCCTTGTCAAGTTTTTCCACGTTCCGCAGCGTGCCGCCCTGGTCGAAGGTTAGGATGACGACGTGTTGCGCGCGGATGCCCGGCGTGCGGCCGATGCGCGTGCTGGTGGTCTGGGAGATATAGATCCATCGGTTGTCGTCGAACGTAGCCTTGGCGGTGGGCGTTCCGATCAGCGAGACCACATCGGCCCGGCTCGAGGTGCCTGGCACCAGTTCGGCCAATGCGTCCTTGTCGACGAGTGTGCCGCGGGCGCGCAGCGTGGGGTCGAACAGGCCGAAATCGTAGCCGCAGCCGCCAAGGCTTGCTGTGCCCAAGAAGACGCATGAGGCCAGTGCAAAGGCGCGGGCTGAACGGGGAAGACGCAAACTTCAAAATCCTTCATCCGGCATTGGGCCGGTTGCTGGGGAGCGGGTTGCCGGGCGGATGGCTGGGGGCCGGCCACCGAGGCAAACGGTGAACGCGTGTCACGCTGGCAAGGCGCGTGTCAAATCGGCGCCGCCGCCCTATCTACATCGCTGCAGCCGCGCCGGGCCACACCGGTGGCGGAATTTGTTGAGGAATTCACGGCGTCATGGCGCTTTTCGGTCTCATCGGCCGCCCGAAATACGAGCGTACGGGCTTCGAGCTCTACACCGATGCGGTGAGGGCCGCCCGCAGCCCGCTCTATTTCACCGAGCTCGCGGTGCCTGACACTCTGGACGGACGGTTCGACCTGGTTGGCCTGTTCGTCGCCCTGCTGATACGCCGGCTGCGCGCCATCCCGGATTGCGGGGCGGCGATGGCGCAGGCGGTGTTCGACGCGATGTTCGCCGACATGGACCACAACCTGCGCGAACTGGGTGTCGGCGACATGGCGATCGCCAAGCGGGTGAAGGCCATGTGGGAAGCGTTCCACGGCCGCGCCCAGGCCTATCAGACCCGACTGGATGCGCAGGACGCCGCCGGGCTGGCGGAAGCGCTGGAACGCAATGTGTGGCGCGGCGAGGCGCCTGCGGGAAGTGCCGTGAGGCTGGCTGACGCCGCGCTGGTGCAGGAGAGGCACCTGGCGGCACAGGGTAACGAGCGGTTCACAGCTGGCCATTCCTGTTTTCTGCCGGCAGAGGAGACCATGCCCTGATGTCGCACGACCAGGCCGCCCCCGAACTGTCCCGCCGCCTCGCCATCGAGCGGATTGGCCACGGCATGGATGTCGTGGTGGAAGCCAGCGGCAACGAGTGCGCCGCCTTGGCCGAACGCATGGGCATTCCCGCCGTGCTGACCCTGACGTGCCGGTTTGCCTTGAGGAAAAGCCGCATCCATGGCGGCGAGGTCGCGGCGGTTGAGGCCACGGGCACGTTGTCGTCCCGCGTGGTGCAGAGCTGCGTGGTGTCACTCGAACCGGTCGAAGCGACCGTTGAGGACGCGTTCACCCTCCGCTTCATCCCGGAAGGCATCGAGCGCGACGATCTCGGCCTCGATGAGGAAGACGAAATCCCCTACCAGGGCGACGCCATCGATCTGGGCGAAGCCGCCGCCCAGCAACTGGCCCTAGCATTAGACCCCTTCCCCAGAAAACCCGGCGCCGAACTCGAAATCCCCAAAGAATCCACCCTCCAAAACCCCTTTGCCGCCCTGGCCCAACTCAAGAAGAACGGCTGAGCCGGCTCGAGTGGACAAGCAAAGCTTCTGGTTGCGAATGCGCTAGGCCGAGTCGGCTGGCGTGCCTGGCGAGAACCGGAGCGCAGTGGAGCGATGGGTCCATGAGCACCGGAAGCCCGGCCAGGGGCGCCAGACGGCCGGCCCAGTAGCATTCCCAACGAGCCTCGGGCTTTTCGCGGTGATGGGGGGTGGTGTAGGAACCTGCCATGACCCTCCGCCCTGCCCCGCTCCTGCTGTTGACGGCCTTGGCCCTTGGCGGCTGCCAGACCATCAAGTCCGTCCTGCCCTGGACCAGCAGCGAGGACGACGACACGCCGAAGGTGAACCTGGCGGACGAGCCGCCCGACCTGCTCTACACCAACGGCGTGGATGCCCTGCAGAAGGAGAATTACGGCACGGCGGTGAAGCATTTCGACGCCATCCAACAGAATTACCCGTATTCCACCTGGGCGACCAACGCGCAGCTGATGGAGGGCTACACCGAATACCGGCGCAGCAGCTACGCGGAAGCGGTGTCGCAGCTCGACCGGTTCATCGCGCTGCATCCAGCGAACAAGGATGTCGGCTACGCGTATTATCTGCGGTCGCTGTGCTTCTATGAGCAGATTTCCGACATTTCGCGCGACCAGAAGGGCACGCAGGACGCCATGGTGGCGTTGCAGGAAGTGGTCAACCGCTTTCCGGACAGCGCCTACGCCCGCGATGCGCGGCTGAAGATCGATCTGTGCCGCGACCATCTGGCCGGCAAGGAGATGGATATCGGGCGTTACTACGAGAAGCAGCATCTCTATGCCGCGGCGATCGGCCGGTTCCAGCGCGTGATCGACGATTTCCAGACGACCAACCATACGCCGGAAGCCTTGTCCCGGTTGACCGAGCTTTATCTCAAGCTCGGCATGGTGGACGAGGCGAAGAAGACCGCTTCGGTGCTGGCCTACAACTATCCAGGCAGCCACTGGTATCAGAACAGCTGGAACGACCTGGTAAGCGTGAACGCCGTAAAGGGCCCGCAGGTGTCGAACGGTTCGCCGGACCGGCCGGGTTTCTTCTCGCGCGCGGCCGGTTGGGTATTCTAACCGCTGGCTGTTCTAATTCCGGCAGGACGATGCTGACAGCGCTCTCGATCCGCGATGTTGTTCTGATCGAGAAGCTGGACCTGGCGTTCGGCGAAGGGCTTACCGTTCTGACCGGCGAGACGGGCGCGGGTAAGTCCATCCTGCTCGACAGCCTGGGGCTGGCATTGGGCGCACGTTCGGATGCGGGGCTGGTGCGCGCGGGGGCCGAACAGGCGAGCGTCGCCGCACGGTTTTCCCCGGCGCAGGACCACGCGGTGCATGCGACGCTGGAGGAGCTCGGGCTTCCATCGGAGGACGACATCGTGCTGCGTCGGGCGGTGTCGCGGGATGGGCGTTCGCGCGCGTGGGTGAACGATCATCCGGTCGGTGCGGCGGCGCTGAAGCGCGTCGGTGCGTTGCTGGTGGAGGTGCAGGGCCAGCACGACCAGATGGGCCTGGCCGATCCTGCCATGCATCTGAAGTTGCTGGATGCCTATGGCACCAATCCGGATCTGCGGGCCGAGGTGACGTTGCGGCACCGGGCGTGGCGGGCGGCGATGGAGCGGCTGGAGTCGGCCCGCGCCGCCATTGCGGACGCCAAGCGCGAGGAGGAGTTCCTGCGCCATGCGACCGACGAACTGACCACGCTGGCGCCGCAGCCCGGCGAGGAGGAGCAGCTCGCCATCGAACGCCAGCGACTGCAGCAAGGCGAGAAGCGCGCCGAGGCGATTGCTGCCGCGATCAGCGAGTTGACGCCGCGCGACCGGCGTAGTGGCGGCCCGGCGGCGATCCTGCGATCTGCCGCACGGGCCCTGCAACGTTTGATGCCGGCGGGGATTGAAGCGGCGGCTGACGCGGACAGTAACCCGGCGGCGCCGGCGATGGCGGCGCTCGAACGTGCCGAAGAAGCGTTGGCCGAGGCGGAGACTTTGCTGAGCCGGCTTGCTGCCGAAGCGGATGACGATCCGCGCTTGCTGGAGCAGGCGGAGGAGCGCCTCTTCGCGCTGCGCGGCGCTGCCCGCAAGCATGGTGTGCCGGTCGTGGAATTGCCGGAGTTTTTGGAAGGCCTGCGTGCACGGCTGGCAGCGCTCGACCATGGCGATGCGGAAATCGAGACGCTGAAGGACGCGGCGGTGAAAGCACGCGCCGGTTATGCGGATGCCGCGGCGCGGCTGTCTGCTGCGCGCGACAAGGCGGCCTTGCGCCTGGAGCAGGCGGTTGCCGCCGAGTTGCCGCCGTTGCGGCTGGAAAAGGCGCGCTTCTTCGCGTCCGTGACCAGGTTGGAGGACGAGGCCTGGGGGCCTGCGGGCGCCGACAGCGTGCGCTTCCTGATCGCGACCAATCCAGGTCAGCCGCCGGGACCGCTCGGGCGCGTGGCGTCGGGCGGTGAATTGTCGCGCCTGATGCTGGCGTTGAAAGTGGTGCTCGTCGCAGGATCGGCCGTGCCGACCCTGGTGTTTGACGAGGTGGATAGCGGCATCGGCGGGGCGACGGCGGCCGCAGTTGGCGACCGGGTGGCGCGTGTGGCCGAGGGCGTGCAGGTGCTGGTGGTGACGCATTCGCCGCAGGTGGCGGCACGCGGCACGGCGCATTTGCGGGTCAGCAAGCGGGTGCGCAGCGGACGCACCGAGACGGGTGTGGAAGTGCTGGAAAACTCGGAGAGACGCGAGGAGATCGCGCGCATGCTGGCCGGCGAAGTGATCACCGAAGCGGCCCGCGCGGCGGCCGACAGCCTGCTCGGTGCCGCTTGAGCGACACGACTGTCCGCAATTTGTCGGAAGCTGCTGCCGCAATCGAGCTTGAGCGCCTCGCTGCGGAAATTGCAAGGCACGACAAGGCGTATCACGATCATGATGCGCCGGAGATTACCGACGCAGAATACGACGCGCTGCGCCGCCGCAACACCGAAATAGAGCGTCGCTTTCCGGCGCTGGTGCGCGACGACAGCCCGTCACGCAATGTGGGCGCCGTTCCCGAGGGCGCTTTCGGCAAGATCCATCATCGGTTGCCGATGCTGTCGCTGGATAACGCATTCGGCGCACCGGAATTCGCGGAATTTTGCGCCCGGGCAAAACGCTTTCTCGGTCAGGCAGTTCATGCGCCGCTCGCGATGGTGGGCGAGCCGAAAATCGACGGATTATCGATATCGCTGACCTACGAGGATGGGCGTTTCGTGCGTGGCGCCGGCACGCAGGGCGAGGACGTCACCGCGAATCTGCGAACCTTGAAGTCGCTGCCTCAAAAGTTGCACGGCAAGGCGCCGGCACTGATCGAAATCCGCGGCGAAGTGTTCATGACAAAGGCGGATTTCCTTACGTTGAACGAGGCGCAGGAAGCGGCGAGCGCCAGGCTGTTCGCGAACCCGCGCAATGCTGCCGCGGGCAGCCTGCGCCAGCTCGATGTCAAGATTACCAAAGGGCGGCCATTGCGGCTGTTCGCCTATGCGCAGGGCGAGTCGAGCGAGCAGGTGGCGGACACGCA
>CAZZVF010000021.1:0-18795 GCA_964657355.1 uncultured Buchnera sp. | reverse complement strand
TTCGGAATGCAGCGCGCCCGCCTCGACGCCGAGTTGCCGCAAGGCTGCGACCTGATCGTCCATCAGGGCGATCAGCGGCGAAATGACGAGCGCCATGCCGGGGCGCGCCAGCGCAGGCACCTGGTAGCACACGCTCTTGCCGCCGCCGGTCGGCATGAGAACCAGCGCATCGCCGCCGGCAACGAGATGGTCCACGACCGCTTCCTGCAAGCCGCGGAAAGCGGGGAAGCCAAATACGCGAGACAGGATTTCGCGCGGATTGCCGAGTTCGGCGACGCGGGGGTGTTCGCTCAGCAGCACGATGCGACGACGCGCCGCGTGCCTCTATCGCCCATTGCTCACAGCAATTTCGACGCGTCGGTCGATGACGCCGACCGTTGCAAGCTGTCCGCCGGCTCCTGCGCTGATCTGGGCAGAAGGCACGCCGTCGGCGACCAGGGCGTCCATCACGACCTGGGCGCGTAGCCGGCTGAGATCCTCGTTTGCGGCCTGGCTGCCCTTGTTGTCGGCGTGCCCGGTGACGGTGACCCGCGCGCCCGGAGCCTTGGCGGCCGTGGCAGCGTCATTGATCGTTTTCAGGGCGGCGTGGTCGATGGCGCCGGACCACTCAGGAAAAAACACGATGTAGCTTGGGGTTTGCGCACGCGCGGGACCGGAATATCCGGCGCCGCTCAGGAGTGCGGCCGAGATGACGCCAAAGGCGAATTTACGAACCATGCGCAGCGCTCTCCTGAAGCGAATCCGGGAAGTCGTGTGTAGCACGTTGCCGCGACGCTCGATCATCATGCCGCAGCCGCGGAGTCTTCTGTTTATGCCGCCGCCGCGACGGCATGCCCGCTGGACAGCCGCCAGATGCGGTCGAGCTTTTCGGCGCCGGTGAGGCGGTGCGCGATGAGGATGACGGTGCGGCCGCCGACTTCCGCGAACAGGGTGGTAAAGAACGCGCGTTCGGTTTCGGCGTCCAGGCCGGCGCAGGGCTCGTCGAGGATCAGCAACGGCGCTGGCGACAGCAGGGTACGTGCGAGCGCGATGCGCCGTCCCTGCCCGCCCGACAACCTGGCGCCGCCTTCGCCGAGCCAAGTGTCGAGCTGGTCGGGCAATGCGCGAACCACGTTGCCGATGGCGGCGCGGTCGAGTGCGTCCCACACTTCGCGGTCGCTGGCATTCGGGCGGCCGAGCAGCAGGTTTGCGCGGATGGTGTCGTCGAAAAGATGCGTGGCCTGGCTGAGCCACGCGATGCGGCTGTGAATGTCGGCCGCCGCGCAGTCGGCGATGTCGATGCCGCCGAGGAAGATCTTGCCGGCCTGCGGGCTCGCGACCTTCATGGCCAGCAGGGCGAGCGTCGACTTGCCGGCGCCCGACGGGCCGAGCACGGCCACGCGTGCGCCGGGCGGCACTTCCAGCGTCAGCCCGTCGAAGACCGGCGGCGCGGTCGCAGCCCAGGCAAAATGTACGCCGGCAAAGCGCAGGCCCGGATTGTCCGGCACCGGCACGGGATGAACGGGGTCTGGCGAGACCGGCGCGTCCTCCGCCACTTCCAGCACGCGCCGCGCGGCCGAGGCGGCGGTTCCGGCGCCGACCCCTGCCCTGGGAAGACCGGAGACCGCCTCGGAGACCGCAACAGTGAGGAATACGGTGGTGACCAGCATCGTGGTGGAAGCGCCAGCGGTTGCCAGCACGGCGAGGATGGCGGCCTGACCGGCGATGAAGGCGGCGGCGTTCGCATAGGCGGTGCGGCTTGCGAGGTCGCGCTGGGCGGACATCAGTGCGGCCTCGCTGGCGGCGGCGGCGAGCAGCATGCGCTCCTCCGCTCCAAAGGCACGCACCTCGCGCAGGCCGGTCAGCATGTCGAGGATGGAAACGCGCAGGCCGGACATGGCGAGCGTCAGCTTGCGGCCGGCCGCCATGGCGTTGCCGGCGGCGAGCAGCGGCAGCATGAAGGCGGCAACCCAGAACAGCAGGAACACGGTGGCACCGAGTAGCGCGCTGGCACTGCCAGCGACGATCCCGACCACCGGGATGAGCAGAGAAGCGGCAGCGAGCGGCACGATGATGCGCAGATAGAGGCCGTCGAGCGCTTCCACGTCGCCGACGAGGCGGGAGAGCACATCGCCCGCCTGGCGGAAGCCCAGCCCGTTCGAGGCGCGGGCAGCCAGGCCGCGGAAGAACCAGACGCGCAGATCGGCCAGCGCCCGGAAGGTGGCGCCATGCGTGACCAGGCGTTCGACATAGCGGAGAATGACCCGTGCCGGACCCACGATCCTGAGCCACAGCGGCGCTGCGAGAGCGGCTCCGGTGACGAGGGCGGCGATGGTCGCGCCGGACAATGTCAGCAGGGCGGCGGCGCAGGCGGCGCCGGCCATGGCGAGCAGCAGGCCGAGGGCCAGTTCGCGCGCACGGGGCCGCCACAGCAGCAGGATGCGAAGCAGATCCCTCACGCGGCACCCCGTGCAGCGGCGACGCGGCCGTCGCGGAGATCCAGCCTGCGTCCGGCAAAGGCGTGCGCTGCGGCGGAGTGGCTGGCCATGATGACGGTGCGCCCCATGGCGAGACGGCGCAGGCTGGTGAGCACGTCGGCCTCGGTGGCCGGATCGAGATGCGCCGTCGGCTCGTCGAGCAGCAGCAGCTTGGCGTTCTTGAGAAAGGCGCGGGCGATGGCGATGCGCTGCGCCTGGCCGCCCGACAGGCCGAAGCCGCCCTCGCCGATCGGCGTGTCGAGGCCCTGCGGCAACGTCTCGGCGAACTCGGTCACCCGTGCCAGCCGCGCCGCGTCCTCGATCTCGGCGGTCGTGGCGGCGGACCGGGCGAAGGCTATGTTCTCACGGATGGAGGCCGCGAACAGGGTGGGCCGCTGGCCGATCCAGGCGGTGAGTTCGGACAGCGCCTGCGGCACGATATCGGCGATGTCGTGGCCGTTGATCAGGATACGCCCCTCCTCGGGGCGGACGAAGCCAAGCAGCAATTCGATGACGGTGGATTTGCCCGCGCCGGAAGGCCCGGCGAGCACCAGCATTTCGCCGGGCGCCACGTAGAAGCTGACACCATCGAGCGCAGGCCCCCGCGCCGGGTCCCAGGTCACGCGGACGTTTTCGAATGCCAGAGCGATGCCGCGCGCCTCGATCGTGCGGATGGGTGTGATGGCCGGTTGTGCGACAGCTTCCGGCGGCAAGGCAATCAGCGCCTCGGCCGCACCCGTGGCGTGGATGCGGTCCTGGTAGGCGGCGGAAAAGGCGCGCAACGGCGCGAAGAACTCCGGCACCAGCAACAGCGCCAGCAGCGGCCGGACCGGCGTGCCGGCATGGGCCTCGAGGCTGGAGCGGTAATGCAGGGCCAGCACCATCAGGGCACCAGCGAATGCGCAGTCGAGTGCCGCCGAAGACAGGAAGGCGACGCGCAGCACGCGCATGGTGCGGCTCCGCAGTTCGTCCGCGGAGCGAGCGAGTGCAGCGGCCTCGTCGGCGGAGCGGCCGGCCAGCACGATGGTGGCGATGCCGCGCACGCGGTCGAGAAAGCGGGCTTGCAGGCGCGCCATGGCGATGAACTGGCCGCGCGAGGCGGCGGCTGCTCCGATGCCCGCGGTAGCCTGGCCGACCGGGACGAGCAGCCCGGCGAGGAACAGCACCAGTGCCGCGAAAGGATCGACGATGAGAGCGGCGAGCAGGACGAAAGCGGGACCTGCGAGGGCCAGGATCGCGGCCGGCACCCAGCGGCTGAACAGGCCGTCCAGCGCCTCGATCCTGTCCACGGCGGTTGCGGCCAGTTCGCCGGAGGGGACGCCGCGCAGCAACGCGGGGCCTGCGGCGAGCATGCGGGTCAGGGCATCGCGGCGAAGCCTGCTGCGTCCCGCCGCACCCGCCTCGAAAGCGGCACCTTCGGCTGCGACCTGCAGCCCGGCCCGGCAGACGGCGAGAATGGCGAACCACGCCAGTACGGCAGGCTGGAACACGGCTGTACCTGCCAGCGCCGCCGCGAGAACGCGCGCAATGCACCAGGCCTGGCCAATGGCCGCGGCCGTCGACGCCATGCCAAGGCCGATGACCGGCGACGCGGCCGCGCGGCCGCGCCTGGTCTGAAGCTGCGTCCAGGCGCGGGCGGCCTTCTTGGTATCCTGCATCGTACTTCGCAGGTAGCGTCACATGCCGCGCCGCGCCAGGGGTCTGCGGCGCCCAGAACGCGACATGTTCGCATAATTCATGCCTTGTCGCGTTGTGTTCAGCCTGGCGGATCGCGTTCAGCCGCATCGCCAGTGGCAGCACTGCCAGCACCGACCCGTATCGGTGCGGCCGCTACTGGGCTGCGTCGGCCGAGGTGATGTCGCCGTTCAAGCCTTCGAGCCGGGCCCGCCGCAGGGTCATGCGCAGCCGGTAGAGCGTGCCGCCGTTTTCCACGACAATTAGCTCGCCGCCGAGCTGGCGCGCGAAACCCCGGATCAGCGTGATGCCGATGCCGTCGCGCGGACCCATTTCGGTATCCGCCCGACCGGCTGGGATACCGATACCGTCATCCTGGACAACAAGCTCCGCTACGTCACCTTCGGACGTGAAGCGAACATGCACGTGACCGGTGCGCTTGGCCGGGAACGCATATTTGAGCGCATTGCTGACCGCTTCCGTGACGATCAGGGAAAGCGGCACCGCCTGGTCGCTCGACATCAGCGTCTCGCTCGCCTCGATGGTGAGCTCGATCCGTTTGCCTTGTTTTTCGCCCATCGCGTCGAACAACTGGCCGCATAGTTCGGTGAGGAACGACCTCATGTTGATGCTGTGCACTTCACCCTCGGCATAGAGGTGCCGGTGCAGGGTCGATAGCGCCCTGACCCGATCACGCGCGCTGGCAAATTCGGCGCGCGCTTCGGGCTGGCGGATGCGGGATGCCTGCAGGTTGAGCAGGGAGGCGACGATCTGCAGGTTGTTCTTAACCCGGTGGTGGATTTCCTTCATCAGCAGATCCTGCTGCTCGACCGCGACCCGGTGACGCGCCTCGTGGCTGGACAGCGCGCGCGTCGCTTCGCCGAATGAGGCGGCGAGTTCGCGGACCTCGAGCGGGGGGTCCTGGATGGAGCTCTCGTCAAAGACGCCGCCGCGCCGCCATGCCGCCACCGCGCGGCCGAACTGGTCAAGCGGTTCGACAAGGGCGATGTGGGCGCCGATGGCGATGGCGGCGAGGCCGAGCAGCAGAAGCATTGCGAGCTGGAACAGCCGTTTGCCGAGCAGTTCGCGGGCGGCTTCACGGTCGTGGGCGGCCGGGTAGGCCACCAGCAGCTGGTAGGAGCCGCCAAGGGGCGCCGACGCGTAGGCGAATGGGGCTCCCCCGGTCGACAGCGCGTCGATGATGTCGGGGCGTGCGAAAAGCTGTTTCAGCACGCCAGGGGGCGGCAGTTCCGAGCTGGACGACGATGTCACGGGGATGAGCGTGCCGGCAGGATCGCGCAGCCAGGCCGTGTCGAGCGCCGGAACGAGCGGATGGGCGGCATTGGCGAACCAGCCGATGCGCACTTCGGCGACCAGGAAGAGCTGGCTCGGGCCCGGGCCGGGAAGCGGGGTCGCGAGCGGGATCACCCATCCGTCCGACGCATCCTGTGGCGCCGTTGCCGCTGCGGCGCGTATGCCCGCACCAAGAACTGCCTGTTGGCTGGATGCCGCGTCGGCGAGCAGCTTGCGGAATTCCGCCGCAGGCGTGGCCGCAGCACCGCCGGACCGAACCCGCTCGTCGCCGGCGCCGCATCGGAGCTGCCCCGCGCCGTCGACCACGCGCAGGCTGGCGTAGCGCACCTGCCGCAGGGCAAGCACTGCTTCGAGGTGCGATCGACAAGCTGCTTCACCACCCGAAACCAACCCGGTGTTCGACAGCGCCTGGAGCGTCTGCTCGACGCCTTCAATGGCTGCAACATGCCTCGCGAGAGCGGATTCGCGCAGGCGGCCGACCTCCTCTGCGGACGTGCCAAGCGCCAGGCGGTAATTTTGGAATGCGATTGTGCCGGACAGGATGAGGAGCGGGATCGCGGCAATAAGGACGATGCCAACGAGCCGGGTCCTGATCGATCCGACGAAACGCGGCGCCAGCACGCGCGTCCATCGGAGCTGTCGGCCAAACCAGCCCAGGCGCTCGGCTTTGGCAAGACCTAGGTCAAGGCTGGAGTTTAGACCGGAGGAAAGACCGGGCTGCGGCCGCGCATCGTTTTCGTCGGGCGTTGGCTGAACGATCTCGGGATCCAGCGCTGGCCGCGGTGGGCCAGCCGCCGGGGACATCATTTTTTCCGGTCCTCTTCGATCAGACGGAGGAGCTCGTCGGGGATCGGCTCCCGGGAGACCTGATCATAGATGTCGTGCAGGCCGCGATGCAGCCAGATGTCGAAGGCAGACTCTGCCTTGCGATTCTTTGCCGCCGGTCCGGCGGAGTGTTTCGGCATTGGATCTTTTGGCTTCGGCATCGCAGTGCACGTCATATCCTGAAACCAGAGAAACGGCAGCCGTCAACGCGGCCGCCGTTTCGATCATACTCCAAGCCTGCCTGAGCCGATTTGCCTGTTCTCAGAGGATCTGGCCTCGATGGATCAGGCGTGCAGTTCGTCACCTTCATGATCCGCGAGGCGGCGGGCCAGGACTGCGGCCGCATTGCGACCGGCGCGGGTTGCGTCCTTGGTCTCGCCGAGCAACCAGGATTCGAGCTGGCGCCGGGCACGGAACACGCGGCTCTTGGCGGTGCCGACAGCGCAACCCGTTGCCTGGGCGAGCGCTTCGTAGCTCATACCGTGCACCACCACCATGACGAGGGCCTCGCGCTGGTCGGACGGCAGGCGGGTCATCGCGCTGGCGAGTTCCTTCAAAGCCAGACGATCCTCGTGCGGTGCTTCGGTGGCGAACACCGAGCTTGGCACATCGTCGATGTCGGTCGTGTCACGGCGCTTGCGCAGGTTTGAGATGAAGCGGTTGCGCAGGATGCGATGCATCCATGCGGGGAAGTTCGTGCCGGGAATGAAACTCTGCTGCGCGGAGAGCGCATTGCATACAGCATCCTGCACCAGATCCTCGGCGGCGGCGCGATTGCGGGTGAGGGCCAGGGCCTGAACCCGAAGCTTGGGCAGGATCGCGATGACTTGGTCGTGAAAGGTGGGGGCGGTCGCTTCAGCGGACATTCGGTGTCTCCGTCTTTCTGATAGGTCAATGACGGGTGCCGGACTAATGCTGCATCACGTAAACGTGGGTCGGAGATTTCCTTGCGCGATCCGTTCCGCGCTGATCATCGGCCGCTGTGGAAGGCGTCGGCGAGCTTGGAGCGGGCTCGCGAGACCCGCGCGCGCATGGTCCCTGCCGGCACCCCGCAGACTTCGGCCGCCTCTTCGTGGGTCAGTTCCTGGGCGCCGACGAGAACCAGCGCTTCGCGCAGCAGCGGCGGCAGGGTCCACAGCATGCGCGACATGTCGGACACATCGGCGCCATGCGATTGCAGGCCCTCTCCAGCACCCGTCGCATGGGCGGCCAAGGCCGCATCCTCGCGCTTGCGGCGGCGAGCCTGCTCGTAAAAGCAATTGCGCTGGATGGTGAACAGCCACGCCTTCAGGCTCGTGCCGGTCTGAAATTGACCCAGAGCCGCAAGCGCACGTACGATCGCTTCCTGTACGAGGTCGTCGGCCGCTGACCGGTCGCGCGCCAGGAAGCGCGCATAGGCACGCAGTTCCGGCAGAAGCTGGGCCAGCTGGTTGCGGGGATCGGGAGCCTCCTGCCGGCTGGCATCCGGGCGTCTCTCCTCACGTCGCTCCCGGTCCATCATGGTGCCGCCTGCATCGATGTCCCTCACCCGGGCTTCCATCCGCGCACACTCATGTTACTTCAACCGACACGCATGATAGGTCACAGGCGCTCTCCTACTGGTGTGCCGCATGTCCGCGCGCATTACTGCTGCCTCGCTTCTGTTTTTTCCCATAGGGACCTGCGATGACCACCCTGCGCCGCGAGGACCTGATCCGCGCCCTGCCCTATGCACGCCGCTACGCCCGCGCCCTGACCGGCGGACAGGCCAGGGGCGATGCCCTGGTTGCCGACTGCCTGCGTGACATCATGGGTCACGATGAGCCGCCACCTGGAGGGATGAGCGATGCACGGCACGTCCTGTATTGGGGTGTGACCTTGCGTTTCGACAGGTCCGGCCTCGGCCGCGACGAGAATGACGGCCTTTCCGCCAAGCAGCGCCAGTTGCTGTTGTTGACGTCGCTGGAAGACATCTCGGTAATAGACGTGGCGCCGATTCTCGGCATCGATCCGGCCATTGCGGTGGAAACGCTGGCCGATGGACGCCAGCGTCTGCGCGCTTCCGCCGCGACCGAGGTGCTGATCATCGAGGATGAGCCGATCATCGCCATGGACCTCGAGGAACTGGTGCAGAATTGCGGCCACAAGGTGGTCGGTGTCGCTTCGACCGAGGCCGACGCCATTGCCATTGCCCGCCGCACCCGTCCCGGCCTGATCCTGGCTGACATAAATCTTGGCGAAGGCGGCGATGGCAGCAGCGCGGTGGCGGCCATCCTGCAGCACCATTATGCGCCGGTGATCTTCGTGACGGCCTATCCCGAACGCCTGTTAACGGGAGAGGCGGTGGAGCCGGCGTTCGTCATCACCAAGCCGTTCGAACCGCTAACCCTGGCCATCGCCACCTACCAGGCGGTGACGGGCGGGGTTCGCCTGAACGAGGTTTAACCTTCCGAAAGCCTGCGTCGCCACCTGCGTTTGCGGCAGAACGACACGGGCCCGGCACCCCGCCAGGCGTTTTCCACCTGGGCACGCCGCAACCCTCTGCGGCTTCAGGCTCTCTAACCTCCCGAAGCGGTGAGGAACGCCAATGCCCGACGGCGCCAGCACAACGACCCGGACCGTCCCCTTCCAGGATGCTCCTCTGCGCCTGTTCTACGCGGATCCTGAGCGGGTTCCACTCGAGGATGCGTTCCGGCGGGCGAAGGTGCTCGGATTCAGTCACGTCGTCATTCCGCCGCCCTGGGCCGCAAGCCGGCACGACCGCCTGCTCGCATGCAGTTTGGACACGCTCACACCGACCTTGGCGCCATTCGGCTCGCTCGCCGACATCGCGGCCGCTGCCCGGAAGGCCGGTGTCGGACTGGTGCTCGACGTCGTGCTCGACCGGGTCGGCGAGGCGGTCGCCGCGGCGAACGCCATGTCTTCCGGTGTATTTCTCACCGCGAGCTTCCAGGCCATGCTCGATCCGCGGCGCGGCGCGGTTGCAGGAGCGGCAACGGCCCAGTTCACCACCGAGGCAGGTGCGCGCACGGTGGCCGAATGGTGGGCCGCGCAGCTGTCACGTTGGGCCGCGTCAGGCGTGGCGGGATTCAGGCTTCTCGGGCTCGACAGCGTTCCGGACGAGCACGTGCATTCGGTTGCATCCGTCCTTCGCAAAGGCGTGCCGGCGTCTCAGCTGCTCGCCTGGACGCCCGGCATGCGGCGCAGCGCCATTGCAAGGCTCGGCGGCACGGGGCTCGACGGCGTCTTTCCGTCATTGCCCTGGTGGGATTTCCAGGCCTCCTGGCTTTGGGACGAGATTGCGGATCTGCGTGCCGTCGCGCCGGTGATCGGGTCCGATGCAGCACCTCTGCAGCAAGTGTTTACACCCGGCCTGCAACGGGCCGCGTCTGCCCGCGCGCAATGCGAACGTGGGATGTCGGTCGCGGCCACGCTCGGATCCGGCTGGCTCCATGTCGCGGCCGCGGGCGGCGGCGGAGCCGATGTCGGGGATCTCTCAACCGTCGCCGAAGCGCTCAACAAGATCGTCCTGCGCCTCCCTGCAGGCAAAGTTCAGCCCGGCAGCACCGGGCTCGAGTTTGCCAGCGGCGACGTCGGGCCGGTGCTCGCGTTCGGCCGGACGGACGGCGCCGACCATCGTTCCGCCGGCCGCGCCCTGCTCGTCGTCATCAATACCGATGTGGAGCGGCAGCGCAGCATAGCCGGTGCGGCGTTGCTGCCGTCGTTCGGCGGCCGTTTCGGCGCATTCCACCGATTGGCTGGCGACAGCCTCGGCGACCTCGACCCGAGTGTCGGACTGTCGCTCGTGCCTGGCGGATTCGCGGTGTTCACGGCTGAAGCAATGCAGGCACCGCAGCGACCGGCCGCTTCCGGCAACAACGAAGCGCGAGAGGCTGCCGCTAACCCCCGCCTCGCCATCGAGGCGCCGTCGCCGAGCGTCGATGACGGGCGGTTTCCGGTGAAGCGCACTGCCGGCGAGACCGTGGCCGTACAGGCGGATGTATTGTTCGACGGACATGAGAAGATTGCTGTCGCCCTGCGCTGGCGAGCGCCGACGGCCGCCTCCTGGCAGGAAATCCGCATGCGGCCGCTTGGCAACGATCGGTGGGAGGCGTCTTTCCCGCTTACCGTGCTGGGCCGGCACGACTACGTGGTGTCCGCCTGGCGCGACCGTTTCGAGACATTCCGCGACGAGCTCGCCAAGAAAGCGGAAGCGGGTGTGGACACGCGGCTCGAGCTGCTCGAGGGCGAGGCCATGGTGAAGCACGCGGCAACGCGGGCGGCATCGGGTGCGGGGCGCGGCATCGCCGCTGTGTTGCAGGATCTTTCGACCGCGACGCCAGACGCCAAGCGCGCGTTGTTGCTCTCGCCGGCCCTTGCGGCCTTGATGCAGGAGGCCGACGACCGGCCGTTCCTTGTCGAGACGCAGCCCATGCCGGTCGACGCAGAACGCATCGGGGCGCGTTTTGCCAGCTGGTATGAGGTGTTTCCGCGTTCGATGAGCGACGACCCGACACGACACGGTACGTTCGCGGATGTGGAACGCCATCTGCCGCGCGTCCGGGACATGGGCTTCGACGTGCTGTATTTCCCGCCGATCCATCCGATCGGCCGGACCAACCGCAAAGGCCGTAACAACACGCTTACGCCGGGCCCCGAGGATCCGGGCAGCCCCTACGCCATCGGTTCGGCGGATGGCGGCCACGATGCGCTACATCCGCAACTCGGCACGTTGGAGGATTTCCAGAGCCTGTTGCGCGCGGCCGCGTCACACGGGCTGGAGATTGCGATCGATTTCGCGGTCCAGTGCTCGCCCGATCATCCTTGGCTCAAGCAGCACAAGGGCTGGTTCGACTGGCGCCCTGACGGAACCATCCGATACGCGGAAAATCCGCCAAAGAAATACGAGGACATCGTTAACGTCGATTTCTATGGCGAGGATGCAGTTCCTGGGCTCTGGATCGCGTTGCGCGATGTGGTGATGTTCTGGGCTGAACAGGGCGTCCGGTTGTTCCGTGTCGATAACCCGCACACCAAGCCGTTCCCGTTTTGGGAATGGATGATCGGAGACGTGCGCAAGCGTTTCCCGGATGCAGCGTTCCTCGCCGAGGCCTTCACCAGGCCGAAGATCATGTACCGGCTTGCGAAGATCGGGTTTTCGCAGTCCTACACCTACTTTACCTGGCGCAACACGAAGCTGGAACTTCAAGCTTATCTCACCGAGTTGGCGGTAGCCCCGCCTGCAGAGTTTTTCCGGCCGCATTTCTTCGTCAACACGCCGGATATCAACCCGGTGTTCCTGCACGATTCGGGCCGACCCGGATTTCTCATCAGGGCGGCGCTGGCAGCGACTCTGTCGGGACTATGGGGCGTCTACAACGGATTCGAGCTATGCGAGGGCCGCCCGATCAAGGCCGGCAAGGAAGAATATATCGACAGCGAGAAATACGAAATCCGCGCCTGGGACTGGGACCGGCCGGGTAATATCGTCGCTGAGATTAGCGCCCTCAATCGCATCAGGAAGCGCAATCCGGCGCTCCAGACTCATCTGGGCGTCGAGTTTCACGTCGCCCATAACGATGCTATCCTGTATTTCGAGAAGGCCACGGCCGACCGCTCCAACGTCGTTCTCGTTGCGATCAGCCTCGACCCCCATCACGACCAGGAGGCTGACTTCGAAGTGCCATTGTGGAATTTCAAGCTTCCGGACGACGGGCGGATAGACGTCGAGGATCTACTCACCGGCGAGCGCTTTACATGGCAAGGCAAGACTCAGCACCTGCGGCTGACACCTGCGCTGCCCTATGCAATCTGGCGCATTCGACGGAATGATGCCTGATGCTACAGACCGACATGACCCGGAATGATGCCACAATGACCGCCCAGCCTGCAAAGCAAGCGACCGAGGACCGGCTTTGGTACAAGGACGCGATCATCTATCAGCTGCACCTGAAATCGTTCTTCGATTCCGACAATGACGGCATCGGCGATTTCAACGGCCTAATGGAGAAGCTCGACTACGTCGCGGAGCTTGGCGTCACCGCAATCTGGATGCTGCCGTTTTACCCGTCGCCACGCCGCGACGATGGTTACGACATCGCCGATTATCGTGGCGTGCACGAGGATTACGGCACGCTGAATGACGTCCGCCGCTTCATCGAAGCAGCACATGCGCGCGGCATCCGTGTCATCACCGAACTGGTCATCAACCACACGTCCGATCAGCACCCGTGGTTCCAGCGCGCCCGGCACGCGGCACCGGGTTCGCCGGAGCGCGAATTCTATGTGTGGTCGGACGACGACGACAAATATGCCGGCACCAGGATCATCTTCCTCGACACGGAAAAGTCCAATTGGACGTGGGATGAAGAGGCGAAGGCCTATTACTGGCACCGCTTCTATTCGCATCAGCCGGACCTGAATTTCGACAATCCAGCGGTGCTCGAAGAAGTGCTGTCGATCATGCGCTTCTGGCTCGACATGGGTATCGACGGGCTACGCCTGGATGCTGTTCCATACCTGGTGGAACGTGAAGGCACCAACAACGAGAACCTGGTTGAAACGCATGCTATCCTGAAGCGCATCCGTGCAGAGATCGATCTGCATGCGCCGAATTGCATGCTGCTTGCGGAAGCCAACCAGTGGCCCGAGGACGCTCAGCAGTATTTCGGCGAGGGCGACGAATGCCACATGTCGTTCCACTTCCCTCTCATGCCGCGCATGTATATGTCCATTGCGCGGGAAGACCGTTTTCCGATCACCGACATCATGCGGCAGACGCCCGCGATACCGCTGAACTGCCAGTGGGCTGTGTTCCTGCGCAACCATGACGAACTCACCCTGGAAATGGTCACCAGTTCCGAGCGTGACTATTTGTGGGAGACCTATGCCAGTGACAAACGGGCGCGTCTGAACCTCGGCATTCGCCGCCGTCTCTCGCCGCTGCTGCAACGTGACCGCCGGCGCATCGAGTTGATGAACGGCTTATTGCTGTCGATGCCCGGAACGCCGGTGATCTATTACGGCGACGAGATCGGCATGGGCGACAACATCCATCTCGGTGATCGCGACGGTGTAAGAACGCCGATGCAGTGGTCGGTAGACCGCAATGGCGGATTTTCTCGCGTGGACCCGGCCGAGCTGGTGCTTCCACCGATCATGGATCCGATCTACGGATTTCAGGCCGTGAACGTGGAAGCTCAGGCCCGCGATCCGCATTCGCTCCTGAACTGGACCCGTACGATGCTGGCGGTGCGCCGTGAGCACAAAGCGTTCGGCCGAGGCACGCAGCGCTTTCTGTATCCGAACAATCGTAAGATCCTGGCGTATCTGCGTGAATATGCCGAAGACGGCGAGGATCAGGTGATCCTATGCGTCAGCAACCTCGCTCGTACCGCACAGGCAGTGGAACTCGATCTCTCTGCCTATGTCGGTCGCGTGCCGATCGACCTTGTCGGCGGCTCGGCTTTTCCGCCGATCGGTCAGCTGACCTATCTGCTGACATTGCCGCCCTACGCGTTCTACTGGTTCGATCTTGCGAAGGCTGCAGCACTCCCGGCCATGCACACGCCGGCGCCGGAGCCTCTGCCGGAATACGCGACGATTGTCGTGCGGCGTGACATCGAGGAAGTTGTACAAGCCAGCGGCCGCCTCATCCTCGAGCGCGAGGCATTGCCGGTTTACCTGATGAAGCGGCGGTGGTTCGCCTCGAAAGGCGAGAAGCTGCAGGGCGTTCGGCTCGCCTATGCGGTGCGTATCGGCGAGGGACCCGGGTCCGCCCTGTTCACCGAACTTGAAGTTCAGGTCGGCAACAGGACGGAAACCTATGCGTTGGCACTCGGCATTTGTCGCGAGGAACAGACCAGCGGACCACTGGCTCAGTTGCTGGCGCTCGCGCGTGTCCGCCGGGTAGCCGAAATCGGCTTTCTGACGGATGCATTTGCACTCGATGCCTTTACCCGCAACATGGTCGCTGCAATGCGCGATGAGCGAAACATCGCGTTCGCCGGCGGCAGGCTTACCTTTACCAAGACGTACCGGCTGGAGGAGCTGGCCATCGAGCCGGATGCGGAGATCCGCCGCCTGTCCGCCGAGCAGTCGAACAGTTCGCTGATATGGGACGACAAGCTCGTTTTGAAGATCGTGCGCAAAGTGCTTGCCGGCCGCCATCCGGAGGCGGAAATGACCGGCTACCTTACGCAAGCCGGTTTCCAAAACATCGCTCCGCTGCTTGGCGAGGTGATTCGCTACGACGATGCCGGCGTTCCACACACTGTCGCACTGGCCCAGGGCTTCGTGCGCAACCAGGGCGATGCCTGGGCGTGGACGCTTGATTACCTGTCGCGTGCCGCCGGTGAATTGTCGGCTGACGATAATGACGAAGACGCGTCGGACGCCCTGTCGGGCTACCTCTCATTCGCAGCTTCGGTCGGACGCCGGCTTGCAGAAATGCACTCCGTGCTTGCGCGAGAAACCGATCTTGCGGAATTTACGCCTGAGCCGGCCGATCACGCCGCCATGGACAATTGGGCGCAAGGCGCGATCGAACAGATCGACCTCGCGGTGCAGGCCATTGCGCGTGTGAGGGAGTGGCCGAGCGAGGAAGTTCGCGCGCAAGCGGAAAAGTTCGTGGCTCAGTCCGGAGCGTTGAGCGATGCGGCGCGACGGCTGGTGCATGAATTGCCGCTCGGGACGCTGCAAACCCGCGTGCATGGTGACTTCCATCTTGGGCAGGTTCTCGTGACGCCGGGTGATGCCACCATCATCGACTTCGAGGGCGAGCCCGCAAAGACGATGGAGCAACGCCGCGCCAAATCGTGCGCGTTGCGCGACGTCGCAGGCATGTTGCGATCGTTCGACTATGCCGCGGCCACCGCCGAAGACGTCAGCGTTCCCGGATCGGCACCCGCTGCGGGCCGCCGCTCGGTGTTGATGGGCCAGTTCCGCACCCAGGCCGCAGCCGCGTTCCTTGATAGCTACAAGGCAGTTCAGGATGCAGCACCATCGCGCTGGATTGCCGAAAAGGCGCAGGCTGCCTTACTCGATCTGTTCCTGCTCGAGAAGGCGTCTTACGAAATTCGCTACGAAGCGGCGAACCGTCCTGCCTGGATCGGCATTCCTCTCGCTGGGGCATCCAGAATTGCGCAGCGGCTGATCGACGATAAAGGAACCGAATGACGGATTACTTGCTGGAGCAAGGCGCGATCGACGCGGTGGCCAACGCGCGCCATGGCGATCCATTTGCCATTCTTGGTCCTCACGAGATCCCGGGCGGCACGCAGGTCAGAGCCTTCATTCCCGATGCAGAAAGCGTGGAAGTTGTCGACCGGGCTACGGGCATGCCCGTCGGCACGCTCGACCGCGTCGATTCAGCGGGCTTCTGGAATGGCGCTGTCACAGCGGCCACGCCGTATCGCCTGAAGATTACGACGCGCTCAGGCACGTACGAGACGGAAGACCCATATAGTTTTCCGGCAATTCTCGGCGATGTCGATATCTATCTCCTGGCCGAGGGCCGGCATCGCGACTTTGCCTCAATACTGGGGTCGCACGTAACCGAGATGGATGGCGTTACGGGCGTGAGATTTGCAGTGTGGGCACCCAATGCGCGACGGGTTTCTGTCGTCGGAGCGTTCAACCATTGGGATGGCCGCCGCCACCCGATGCGCCTGCGCCACGGATCGGGTGTATGGGAACTTTTCGTTCCGCGCATTGGCGCCGGTACGATATACAAATACGAGATTGTGGCGCCTTGGGGTGAAGTACTGCCGTTGAAAGCCGACCCCGTCGCGCAAGCGACCGAGCGGCCGCCGGAAACAGGTTCGGTCGTCGTCGAGCCGGCGCAACATGTCTGGTCCGATGCCGAATGGGTCGCCTCCCGCGCGGCGCGCCAGGCTCCGTCCGCACCGATGTCGGTCTATGAGCTACACGCCATGTCGTGGCTTCCTGAGTCCGAGGCGCAGAACTTCACCTGGTCTGACCTCGCGGATCGATTGATTCCCTACATCAACGCCTTGGGTTTCACGCATATCGAGCTCATGCCGATCATGGAACATCCATTCGGTGGCTCCTGGGGCTACCAGCCCCTTGCGCAGTTCGCTCCGACGGCAAGGCTGGGCAAACCGGAGGGATTTGCTCAGTTTGTCGACCGCTGCCACGAGGCTGGCATCGGTGTCATCCTTGACTGGGTGCCTGCACATTTTCCGACGGACGCGCATGGACTGGCCCGCTTCGACGGCACCGCGCTCTACGAGCACCAGGATCCGCGTGAGGGGTTTCACCGTGACTGGAACACCTTCATTTTCAATCATGGCCGCAACGAGGTACGTTCCTTCCTGATTGGCAGCGCACTGTTCTGGCTCGAGCATTTTCACGTCGATGCACTGCGTGTCGATGCCGTGGCATCCATGCTTTACCGCGACTACAGCCGCCCCGAGGGTGAGTGGGTGCCAAACCAGTATGGCGGCCGCGAGAACCTGGAGGCCATCGGGTTCTTCCACGAACTGTCACGGGCGATCTCTGCACGTGTGCCGGGCGCCGTGCTGATCGCAGAAGAATCGACCGCATTTCCGGGCGTGTCCCGTCCAGTTGATGAGGGCGGATTGGGGTTCGACTACAAGTGGAACATGGGCTGGATGCACGACTCGCTCCATTACATGGAGGAGCAACCCGTCTATCGTCGCTGGCACTACGGAGAAATTACGTTCGGCCTGGTCTATGCGTTCTCCGAGAAGTTCGTATTGCCGCTTTCGCATGACGAAGTCGTTTATGGGAAAGGCTCGCTCATCCAGAAGATGCCAGGTGACGAGTGGCAGAAGTTCGCCAACCTGCGTGCCTATTTCGGCTTCATGTGGACTCATCCCGGCAAGAAGTTGCTTTTCATGGGCTGCGAGTTTGCCCAGCTGCGCGAATGGAACCACGACGCCGGACTGGATTGGTTTCTGCTCGATCAACCGCTTCACCGTGGCATGCAGAGCCTCATTTCGGATCTCAACACAGCATACCGCTCCAATCGAGCTTTGCATGTGAAGGATGCGGACGCATCCGGGTTTAGCTGGGTCGTTATGGATGACGCGGACCAGAGCGTTTACGCGTATCTGCGCAGAGGCGGCGATGGTGACGCACCGGTGCTGGTCGTGTGCAACTTCACACCCGTTCCGCGTTACGGATATCGCCTTGGTGTTCCGCTGCGCGGAGCGTGGCAGGAAATTGTCAACACCGATGCTGGATCCTACGGCGGTTCCAATGTGGGCAACGGTGGTGTCGTACAGGCTTTGGATGAGCCCAGTCACGATCATCCTGCTACGCTCTCGCTGACACTGCCACCCTTGGCGACAATCATTCTGCGCGCAGGCTGATCGACAGCATCGCGCGGCTTGGCGGGAGTACGCGCGACATGAGTGATCGTCACTTTTACGACCTGCCGTTTGGAGCATGCGTCACTCCGGACGGCCCAACGAAGTTTCGCGTCTGGGCACCGACCGTGCACGACCTCAAATTACGGGTCGGCGGCAGCCACCCGGTTGGGATGACGGCGAACGCTGGCGGCTGGTTCGAGGCCGAGGCGGAGGCGCCGCCAGGAAGCCAGTATAGTTTTGTGCTTCCCGATGGCATGGCCGTGCCTGATCCCGCTTCGCGCATGCAGGCCGGCTCTGTGCACGACGCAAGCATCGTTGTGGATCCTCGAACCTATGAATGGCAGCACGGCGATTGGTCGAACCGGCCATGGCACGAGGCGATCATCTATGAAGTGCACCCGGGAACCATGGGAGGCTTCAAAGGGATTGAGTTGCGGCTCGAGGAGTTTGTGTCCCTTGGAATTACCGCTGTCGAGCTCATGCCGATCGCCGATTTCCCAGGTGAGCATAATTGGGGATATGACGGAGTGCTGCCTTTTGCGCCCGATCGAGCGTATGGCACGCCGGACGAACTGAAATCCCTGGTCGACACAGCGCATGGCCTTGGACTGATGGTCCTGCTGGACGTGGTCTACAATCATTTTGGGCCTGACGGCGCCTATCTGCATGTCTACGCGAAAGACTTCTTCGATCCGGACGTGCACACGCCGTGGGGTGCGGCGATCGACTTCAAGCGCCCTGAGGTATGTGACTACTTCACGAACAACGCCCTTATGTGGCTACAGGAATATCGTTTCGACGGGCTACGATTTGACGCGGTGCACGCGATTTCGCCTGCTGGCTTCCTGCCGGAGCTGGCGAACGCAATTCGCGCGGGAGCCGATCGCCCCGTTCACCTGATCCTGGAGCATGAAGGTAACAAGTCGTCGATTTTGCGTAAGGGTCCGGAGGCACCCGGGTTCGACGCGCAGTGGGCCGATGACTGGCACCATTGCCTGCATGTGCTGCTGACGGGAGAAAGCGAAGGCTACTACGAGAGCTTTCAAGACGCCGCGGCTCAACTGGCAACGGCGCTTGCGGAGGGCTTCGTGTTCCAGGGCCAAATATCGCCGCACCATAAGGAAGCGCGCGGCGAGCCGTCTGCCGGTCTACCCCCGACCGCTTTCGTGATGTGCCTGCAGAACCATGAC
>CAZZVF010000020.1:12667-18965 GCA_964657355.1 uncultured Buchnera sp. | reverse complement strand
GATCGGCGTCGTCGGCCTGGTCGAGAACATGCCCGACGGCAATGCGCAGCGGCCGGGCGACGTCGTCCGCAGCTATTCCGGCCAGACCATCGAAGTGCTGAACACCGATGCGGAAGGCCGGCTCGTTCTGGCTGACATCATCTACTACGCGCAGGAAAAGTTCGATCCGCGCTTCATGGTCGATCTGGCGACCCTCACCGGCGCCATCATCGTCGCACTCGGCCACGAACATGCCGGCTTGTTCAGCAACGATGAGGATCTGGCGCAGAAGCTGCTGGCCTCGGGACTCAGCACCGGTGAAAAGCTCTGGCGCATGCCGATGGGCCGCGAGTACGACAAGCAGCTGAAATCGGACATCGCGGACATGAAGAACATCACCGGCCGCCCCGGCAGCTCGATCACGGCCGCGCAGTTCATCGCGCGTTTCGTCAACGAAAAGCCCTGGGCCCATCTCGATATCGCCGGAACGGCTTGGGGCACCAAGGACACGCCCACGGCGCCGAAAGGTGCCAGCGCATTCGGGGTGAGACTGCTCGACAGGCTGGTTGCCGACCACTTCGAAGGCTAGTCCAGCAGCGTGGCCGAACACGCGCCGAGCTATTATGCCGCGACGGCGAACCCATCGCCGCCGCGGCCGCCCCTGCAGGGCGACGTCACGGCCGATGTCTGCATCATCGGCGCGGGCTTCACAGGCGTTTCCGCAGCACTCGAGCTGGCCGAACGCGGCCTCGGCGTCGTGGTGCTCGAAGCAGCACGCGTCGGGTGGGGTGCCTCGGGCCGAAATGGCGGGCAGATCGTCAACGGCTACAGCCGTGGCTTGGATGTCATCGAACGGCGCTATGGACCTGAAGCGGCGCAACGTCTTGGTGAAATGGCGCTCGAGGGTGGCCAGATCATTCGCGACCGCGCAGCGAAATACGCCATCGACTGTGCGTTGGTGCCGGGCGGAGCGATGGTTGCGCTGAACGTGCGGCAACTCCGCGCACTCGCACACGAACAGCAGGTCTGGGCACAGCATGGCCATGCCGGAATGGTGCTGCTCGATCGTGAAAGCCTGAAGCCCTACGTGGTGAGCGACCGCTACCTCGGCGGCCTAGCCGACCCGCTCGGTGGCCACGTGCATCCGCTCAACCTCGTGCTCGGCGAGGCGGCTGCCGTGGAGAACCTCGGCGGCGTCATTTACGAGCGCAGCAGGGTCACGGAAATCGAGCGCGGTCCCACGCCGATTGTGCGTACCGAACGCGGATCAATCCGCGCGAAATATGTTCTGGTCTGCGGCAATGCCTATCTGGGCGACCTGCTGCACCGCGAGATCGGCTCGAAAATTATGCCCGTCTCGTCGCAGGTCATGGCGACCGCGCCGATGGATCCGGCGCGGCTGGATGCGCTGCTGCCGGCGAATTACTGCATCGAGGATGCGAGCTATTTCCTCGATTATTTCCGCAGGACGCCCGATCACCGTCTGCTGTATGGCGGCGGCACCGTCTATGGCGGCGCGGATCCGGCGAGCATAGAGGCGAAGCTGCGGCCGCTGATGCTGAAGACGTTCCCGTCGCTTGCGGATGTGCGCACGGACTATGCGTGGAGCGGTAATTTCGCACTGACGCTGCCGCGCATTCCGCATGTCGGGCGTGTCTCGGAGAGCATTCTGTTTTCGCATGGCGATAGCGGTCACGGCGTCACCACGACTCACCTGCTGGGCCGGCTGCTTGGCGAGGCCGTGGCCGGAGCGGCCGCCCGGTTCGATGTCTTTGCCAAACTACCCTATATTCCGTTCCCCGGCGGCCGCCGTTTTCGCGTGCCACTGACCATCGCCGGCTCGTGGTATTACCGCTTCCTCGATCGTGTCGCATGAGGCATTCGCTGCTTGCGCTCCTTCTCGGTGCCATCAGCATTTCGCCGGCGGCGGCCAACCCCGCGTTATGGGTCGTCCGCAGCAGCGGGGCTACGGTCTATCTCTTCGGCACCGTGCATATTCTGCCACAAGGAATGGTGTGGAAAAATGCGGCGATCGACAAGGCTCTGGATGCTTCAAGCGAGATCTGGACCGAGGCCGACATCAGCAAGCTCTCGTCCACCGTTGCTGCCATCAAGCGCTACGGCCTCCAGAAAGGGCCGCCGGTTGCAGAGCAACTGCCACCTCAATATCGCCCACGCTATGAGCAGGAGATCCGCGATACCGAGCTTCCTGCTCTGCTGTTCGCCCATGCACGCCCTTGGCTCGCCGAGCAGCTTCTTACAATCGGCGCCATGCAGCACGCCAAGCCTGCGATTGCGCCGGGAGTCGAGCCGACCCTCATGGAGTTTGCCATGGCACACCACAAGGCGACGCCCAACTTCGAGACCGCCGAGCAACAATTCGCGATTCTCGCGGATATTCCGCAGGACGCTCAGCTGGCATCGCTCGAACGGCAGATCGATGAATTCGACAGTGCCGACGGCACGTTCAGCCGGCTCGCCAACGCTTGGCACGCCGGCGACGTGGCGACGTTGGATCGGCTGGTCAACCAGGACATGCGCGCACACGTCCCGCGACTTTGGACCGACATCATCGAGCGCCGGAACGGGGAGTTCGCGAGCCGGATCGCCGACCGGTTGCAAGGCACGGGAACCGTATTTGTCGCCGTCGGAGCGGGGCATCTTTGCGGGTCGGAAAGTGTGCAGGCGCATCTTGCGGCGTCGGGTTTCACGGTGGAACGCCTGCAGTAATGCTGGCCTTGTAGCTCTTGTCATCGCAGTAGGAATAGCCAAAGCTTCGGCATGGAATGTCTTGTGCTCGGAGCGGCGGCCGGCGGCGGTTTCCCGCAGTGGAACTGCAACTGCGGCCAGTGTGCACGGGCGCGGCGAGGCGACCCGAAAGCCCGTCCGCGCACCCAGGTCGGGATGGCCATTTCGGCGGATAGCGAGCACTGGCTGTTGATCGGCGCCTCACCGGACCTGCGGCAGCAGATTCTGCAAAATAATGCACTTTCACCGCTTCACGGTGCGCGGCACTCGCCCATTGCGGGCGTAGTTCTGACCAGCGCCGACGTCGACGGGATTGCCGGCCTGCTGGTCCTGCGGGAACAACAACCGCTGAAGATCTATGCCGCCACTGCCATCCTGGAAATCCTGCGGGCAAACCGCCTGTTCGAGGTCATGGACCCGAGCCTCGTCGAACGCATCGACATAGCGCCCGGTAGCCCGGTCGACACGGGAATTGGCCTGTCACTGACCCTGCTCACGATGCCCGGGAAAATTCCCCTTTATCAGGAGGATCGCTCCTCCAAGACGGCGCAGGCGGGTGCGACTTACGCAGCGCGCGTCGAAGCAGGCGGCCGCGTGGCGGTCATTGCCTCGGCGTGCGCGGAAGTAACGAATGACGTTCTCGCAAAGCTTGCCGATGCCGACGCATTGTTCTTCGATGGAACGGTATTTACCGACGACGAAATGCAGACAGCGGGCGTGGGCACAAAAACCGGCCGCCGCATGGGACATGTTCCGGTGTCCGGCGATGACGGTTCCATGCAGCGCCTACGCGGCCTCCCTGCGCGGAAAATCTACTTTCACATGAACAACACCAACCCGCTGCTACTCGACGATTCCGCAGAGCGTAGCCTGGCGGAATCGTCAGGCTACGAAATCGCCTATGATGGGATGCAGATTTCCGTCTGACCGAATTACTCTTTTTCGAAGGCGCCAGCGATCGTCAGCTGCACGGCGTCACTGACCAGCGGGACATATTTTGTCACGCCGAAGTCGCTGCGCTTGAGCAAGCCTGTGATCTGGAAGCCGAGCGTCTCCTTGTGGGAAAGCGGGTTGACCCCGGCGCCGATGAACGTGGCGTGCAGCGTCTCCGGCTTTGCGACACCGTGCAGCGTGAGCGTGCCGGTGACGTCCGCTGAACCAGGACCCGTTTGCGTGACCGAGGTCGATCGAAATGTCATCGCCGGATATTTCGCAGCGTCCAGCCAGTCAGAGGATTTAAGCTCCTCGTCGAGTTTAGTGCTCGTGGTGATGACACTCGCGACAGGCACGCTCACGCTGAGCGCGAGCTTCGCCGGATCCTTGGGCGTGAAGGTCAGCGAGCCCGAGGCTTGCGAGAAATGTCCGTAGTAGTTGGTAAAGCCAAGATGCAGAACGCTGAACAACACCTGGGTGTGGTTCGGCTCGACGGCATAAGTGCCCGCTTCGGCCTTGCTCACCTCGTGCGGCGGCGGCGTCCAGGCGGCCTGCAGGATTTCGGCGCAGGACGGCAGCGTCAGCGCCGCAGCCGATAGCAACGGAAGCACGATCCATGTCTTCACAGGTGTTCTCCTGGCGATGCAACGGCCGGTCAAGGCCGTTGCTATTCATGCCAGTGAAGGTGCCGTCCCGCAATCCATGCGTGCAGAACGCCGTCGGCGCAGGCTTACTTGTGCTGTGGGATCTGCTCGACCTGTTGCGGCGTCAAATCCGAGGCGAAGCAATGCGGCTGCTCGAATCCCGTAGGCGCCGTGCCGATCGGTGCGTAGATGATATTGTCAGTATTGTCGGGAGCGACACCGCCGGGAATACCATCCAGGCCCGCGAGTTTGCGCATGCGGAAAGCGATGGCGTGATCGGCACAAGAACTGTCGCCGCTGACACCGAGGCCGCCGATGACTTCGCCATTCCAATACAGCGCCATGCCGCCACCGAAGGTGATGATCCCGCCCGGCACCTGTCCGATGCCGGTCTTTTCAGGCTGGATCGCCGGATTGAACGGGTTCGAGTTGTTCAATCCATAGAGTGAGCCGCCAGGCTGCGTCGGTCCGTAGAGATTGGTTGTCGAAAGCGCCAGCTTCACATTGCTGAAGTCGTTTGCGGTAGCAGCCTTGGCGATGGCAATCGCGCGGCTGCCGGGCCACGCGTCCCCGGTCTTGATGACCGAGCAGAGATGGCCCGAGCGATCCACGATCGCCGACCACATCAGGTTCGGCTTGAACAGGCCGCCGTTGTCGTCGGAGAGGTTCACGACTACGGCGAGCTGTGCCTGAAGCTGATTGACGATGGCATTCGAGACCTTGCAAGCCTGCCCGAGCGGTATCTGGGCGAACGCGGGACTTAGGCCAGCAGTGAACATTCCTGCCATCAGGAGAGCTCTGCATCGCATCGATATTGTCCTTTCCAGAGGTGAGACGCCTTGGTTCATCTCATTTCCGAAATTGAAACGCCAGCATCACTACCGGGCGTGATTGTTATTTTTTGCATGCCGTTGAAACATGCGTGCTCCTGCGCAATCACTGGTTGCACCAAACGCTTGGAGAGTTGGCGCAGGAGCGTATTTGCGTTTAAAATCGCTTCATGAACGCCATGACCAATGAGCATGCGGTCGCCCTCGAGATCTGCGCGGAGCAGGCGCGCAAGGCGGCGCGCTTGCTCGCAAGCACCGATGCAGAGGCTCGCTCCGCGGGCTTGCGGAGTATTGCGTCATCCATTCTCGATCATAGCCGGGAGATTGCTGCTGCCAACGCAGAGGATCTCGCGCGCGCCGATGTGGGTGACGCTTTCCGCGACCGCCTGACCCTCACCGAAGCCCGCATCGCCGCGATGGCGCAGGGTGTCGCGACCATCGCAGATTTGCCTGATCCGCTGTCCCGCGAACCCGAGACGTGGACGCGACCGAACGGCTTGCTCATCCGGCGCGTGCCGGCGCCGATCGGCGTCATCGGCATGATTTACGAAAGTCGTCCGAATGTCGGCGCAGACGCCGCCGCGATCTGTCTCAAGAGCGGCAACGCGGTCATTCTTCGAGGCGGCTCCGACAGCTTTCGCTCCGCGGCTGCGATCCACCTTGCCGTCACGGAAGGGCTTCGCAACGCCGACCTGCCGATCCATGCAGTGCAGGTGGCACCGACACCGCATCGCGATTTTGTCGCGGCGATGCTCACTGCGTCGGGTCTGATCGATCTCATCATTCCCCGCGGCGGCAAGTCACTTGTCACGCGGGTGCAGCAGGATGCGCGCGTGCCGGTGCTCGCCCATGCGGAAGGGTTATGCCACACCTATATCCACGCAGCAGCCGATCCTCAAATGGCGCGGCGCATCGTCCTGAACGCGAAAATGCGGCGCACTGGAATATGCGGCGCCACTGAAACCTTGTTGATCGATACTGCGATTGCCGCAGAATTGCTGCCGCTTCTGGTCGCCGATCTCGCGGCAGCGGGCTGTGCCTTCCGGGCCGATGAACGGGCGCGCGCCATCGTGCCGGCGCTGCCACAAGCGACCGATGCCGATTTCTATACGGAGTGGCTCGACGCTGTCATTTCGGTAGCCGTGGTCGATGGGCTGCATGCAG
>CAZZVF010000020.1:0-12657 GCA_964657355.1 uncultured Buchnera sp. | reverse complement strand
CCCTCGGCCACATCGAACGTCACGGCAGTGCTCATACCGAAGCGATCGTGACCGAGGATGAAGCGGCAGCCGCTTCGTTCCTGGCAAACACCGACAGTGCTGTCGCGATGTGGAACGCCTCCACCCAATTCTGCGACGGCGGGGAATTCGGGTTCGGCGCGGAAATCGGCATTGCGACCGGCCGCATTCACGCGCGCGGGCCGGTCGGGCCCGAGCAACTCACCTGCTTTCGCTACACCGTCACCGGCACCGGCCAGATCAGAGGCTGAGTCCCGAGGCAGCAATCAGCTACAGGCTGAGAGAGACTGCCCGGCAGCAAGCCGGCTGTAGGCCAGGACGAACGCATCGATGTCGCTGGGCTGAACGTTCCAGGGCAGTGAGACCCTGATGGCGTTCCCGGCGATCTCGCCCAGGCCCATGGCGTCCAGAACGTGGCTGCGGCCGATTTTGCCCGAACTGCATGCAGCGCCTGCCGAGACTGCTATGCCGGCCAGATCCAGCGCGATCACCTGCATGTCCGCGCGCTTTCCGGGCAGGGCGATGCAAGTCGTGTTGGGCAACCGCTCTCCCGACCCACACACCACTGCACCAGCGGCAACCGCCTCCGCCTCCAGCCGGCCCCGCAGCGTCGCGTGGACGGGCGATGCATCGGCCACGGCGCAGGCGGCGCCAAAGCCAGCGATGGCGGGCAGCGGGGGCGTGCCACCCCGCCTGCCAAGTTCCTGGCCGCCGCCGCGGATGAAGGCATCGATTTCGATACCGGGTGCCAGCACGAGCGCGCCGGCGCCTTTCGGGCCGCCGATCTTATGCCCTGAAACCGCGATGCTATGTGCGCCGAGCTCGCTGATCGACACGGGCATCCTGCCCGGGCCCTGCACGGCATCGACGTGGAGAATGGCACCGTACTCCGCGCACATGTCGGCAGCCTGGCGTATCGGGTTGATCACCCCGGTCTCGTTATTCGCCAGCATGAGGCAGACCAGCGCCGGCGGACCGTCGCGCAAAATCTCCCATAAATGGTCGAGGTCGACGCGTCCCGTCCGCCCAACACGAAGTGTAACTGCGCCGCCAGCAGCGGCGCGCACTGCATCGTGTTCGGTCGCTCCAACGAGTATCCTGCGCGACCCTCGCAGGCCCGCGATCGCCATCGCATTGGCCTCGGTTCCGCCCGACGTAAACACCAGTTGGGCTGGCTGTGCTGCCAGCGCCGCCGCGACCGCTTCGCGTGCATCCTCCAGCGTGCGCCTCGCAGCACGGCCGGCCTGGTGAATGGAGGCCGGGTTGCCCACGAGATCCAGCGCGGCCATTGCGGCTGCACGGGCTTCGGGCCGCAGCGGTTCGGTCGCGTTCGCGTCCAGGTATATCACAGCTATGTCATCGTCCTCGCGGTGCGCGATCCGTCCTTGAACGCACCGAAACGCTCATAAAAGAGGCTGCCTGTCTGCCATTGCGGCAGAAACATGCAGGCCATGCGTCGATTCTGGTGTTAACTCGTCGCTTCCTCTGCCTATATCTATTTTTCGCCTCGGGAGAACCCTGCCGAGTTTGGGGAGACCCATCGGCTCCCACTAATATGGGCGCAGCATCCAGGCGTGCGAGGCAATGCACGCGGGACGCTATGACTTGATCAACGTACGCGCCTTGCCTCGGCGCGGACCAGGAAGAACGAAGAATCAATGCCTGAGGTGATGTTTGCGGGCCCGGACGGGCGGCTTGAAGGGCGCTACCATCACAGCAAGGAGAGCGGTGCGCCCCTCGCCCTGATCATGCATCCGCACCCGTTGCATGGCGGAACCATGAATAACCGTATCACCTTCACGATGTACCAGAGCTTTCAAAAGCTCGGCTTTTCGGTGATGCGGTTCAACTTCCGTGGGGTGGGCCGCAGCCAGGGCCGCTATGACGGCGGCATCGGCGAAATCGGCGACGCGGCTGCGGCGCTCGACTGGATGCAGATGGTAAACCCGAGCCACGGTGGATTATGGATAGCCGGCTACTCGTTCGGCGCCTTTGTCGGCATGCAGTTGCTCATGCGGCGTCCTGAGGTATCCGGCTGGATCTCGGTCGCTCCGCCGGCCAGCCACTACGATTTCGGCTTTCTCGCACCGTGTCCGTGCGGCGGCCTGCTCATCCACGGCGACTCAGACGAGCTCGTGCCGGAGCCATCCGTTCGAAAGCTGGTCGACAAGCTGAACACGCAGAAGAACGTCACGGTCGATTACCGCATTTTCGCCGGTGCAGATCACGTCTTCGCCAATCACGCGGACGAAGTGGGCGCCGCCACAGAGGACTACGTCACCAAGGTGCAGGCCCGGAAAAATATGGCGCTCGCCGCCGACTAGCGGCAAACCGCTGGGACAGCAGGCTCCCAAGGCAGGATTTGAGGATGAAAGGCCAGGGCACGCTCTGGCCTTTTCGTTTAGCCTGCGCCATCACGCCCGTGCCGTGATGGCGCCGCTCATGAGGGCCTATCTGGCACGAGGGTAAATTGGCAGAATGCGGCCCAGCGGAGTGCCAAGCTCTCCCGCACAGACAGCGAACGGGACACCTCACTGATGAAAAGACTGCTGCTGATTGGAACAGCCCTGCTCGCGACCACGGGCACTGGCTTCGCTGCGGAGACCCTGACCAAGCAGGATCTCGGCACCTGGGGGTTCGATCTTTCGGGCCGCAATACCAGCGTGAAGCCCGGTGACAACTTCTTCGAATACGCCAACGGCACCTTCGTGAAGAACCTGGTGATCCCGCCCGACCGGACGAATTTCGGCAGCTTCATCGTACTGGCCGACCTCTCGGAAGCCCGGGTGCACGGCATCCTCGAAGAGGCGTCGGCACACGCATCCACCGCACCCACCGATGGCATCGGCAAAGCGGGCGCCATGTACAAGGCGTTCATGGACGAGGGCCAGATCGAAGCGCTTGGCGCCAAGCCGCTTGCGCCCGACCTCGCGCTGATCAAGTCGCTCCGCACGCCGGCGGACTTCGCGGCGCTACAGGGCAAGGCGCAGAAGGGTTTCCAGGGCTCGCTGTTCGCCATGGATATCGAGCCGGACGCGAAAGACCCGACCAAATACAGCATCTCGATCGGTCAGGCCGGCCTCGGCATGCCGGACCGCGACTACTACCTCGCCGCCCAGTTTGCCGCGAAGAAGGCAAAATACGCCGATTACGTGACCAAGATGCTAACCCTCGCCGGCTGGCAGGACCCTGCCGGGTCGGCCAGCAAGGTCATCGCCTTCGAGCAGAAGATCGCCGAGGCGAGCTGGGCCCGTGCAGACGAGCGCGACCCGGACAAAGTCTATAACCCGATGACGTCAGCCGAGCTGACAGCGCAGGCTCCTGGCTTCGACTGGGCCAGTTTCTTCAAGGCCGCCGACCTCGGCACGCCTGAAAGCGTGGTGCTCGGTCCGAAAAGCGCAGTGTTGAAGATCGCGGCGCTGGCCGGTGCCACGCCGATCGACACGTTGCAGGCGTGGGCGGCGTTCCATTTGGCCTCGAATGCGGCGCCCGACCTGTCGAAGGATTTCGTCACCGCAGCTTTCGAGTTCAACAACCACGAACTGCAGGGACAGCCGCAGCAGCGGCCGCGCTGGAAACGGGCGGTCGCGGCCGTCGAGCTCGCCTTGGGTGACGCGGTCGGTCACGTCTACGTCGACAAATACTACCCCGCCGATGCGCGGGTGAAGATGGAAGCGCTGACGCACGATTTGCGCGACGCCTTCCACAATCGCCTTGAGCACAACGACTGGATGTCTCCCGAGACCAGGCAGAAGGCGCTGGTGAAACTGGAGAAGTTCGACTTCCAGATCGGCTACCCGAAGAAGTGGCGGGATTACTCCAGCCTGGCGATCCGCAGCGATGACCTCTACGGCGACGTCGAGCGCGGCACCGCCTTCGAATGGGCCTTCTGGGTCGGCCATATCGGCAAGCCGGTCGACAAGGACCAGTGGGACATGACGCCGCAGACGGTGAATGCCTACAACCAGCCGACCTTCAACGAGGTGGTTTTTCCGGCCGCCATCCTGCAGCCGCCCTTCTTCAACAAGGACGCCGACCCCGCCATCAACTACGGTGCGATCGGCGGCGTCATCGGCCACGAAATGACGCATGGCTTCGACGACCAGGGCCGCAAGTTCGACGAAATGGGCCGCCTGCACGACTGGTGGACGGCGGAAGACGCGAAGCGCTTCGATGAACGGGCGAAGAAGTATGGTGCGCAGTTCGCGGCCATGGACATCCTGCCGGGCGCCCACATCAACCCTGAGCTGACGATGGGTGAGAACATTGCCGATCTCGGCGGGCTGACGCTGGCTCTGGACGCCTACCACGCTTCGCTGCACGGCAAGCAGGCGCCGGTGCTGGATGGGCTCACGGGCGACCAGCGCGTTTTCCTGGGTTGGGCGCAGGTCTGGCGCGCCAAGGTTCGGCCGGATGCGGCACGCCAGCGCTTGGTCGTCGACCCGCACTCCCCGCCGGTCGCGCGCGTGAACGGCCCGATGCACAATGTCGAAGGCTGGTACCCGGCATTTAACGTGCAGCCTGGTGAGACGCTGTACCTGGCACCAAAAGATCGCGTGAAGATCTGGTAGTTTGACAGTCTGAAGACACACTCCGGGAGCGGGCCACGGCCTGCTCCCCGATCTCGCGTCACACCTGCTCGATCAGCACGGCACGAAAGTCGTTCACGTTGGTGAGCGTCGGTCCGGTAATGACGAGGTCGCCAAGCGCCTCGAACACGCTATAGCCATCATTGTTCGCAAGATATGCGGCAGGATCCAAACCGGCCGCCGCCGCTCGGCTCAGGAAGTCGGGCCCGATCACGGCGCCCGCGTTGTCCTCCGTCCCGTCGATACCGTCCGTATCGCCAGCCAGGGCCGAAATGCCGGCACGACCTTCCAGTGCAATCCCGAGCGCCAACAGGAATTCGGCATTGCGGCCTCCCCGCCCGTTGCCACGGACGGTGACGGTGGTCTCGCCGCCGGACAGCAGGACGCAGGGGGGCGCCGCAGGCTCGGCCGCCTCTGCACACGACCGCGCGATACCGGCGTGCACCCGCGCCACCTCGCGCGCCTCGCCCTCCAGTGCATCGCCCAGGATGAGCGGCGTCACCCCGGCTGCCCGTGCCACCTCCGCGGCGGCGGCCAGCGAAGCACGCGGGGTTGCGACCATGATCTGCCGGGCATGCGAGAGGCGCGGATCGGCAGGCTTCGGCGTCTCGGATGCTGAACCGGCCAGATGCAGGGCGACCGCATCGGGTAGGGGAATGCCATAGCGAGCAAGGATTTCGGCCGCCTGCGCCGAACTCGTAGCGTCCGCGATGGTAGGGCCGGAGGCGATGACCGACGGGTCGTCACCCGGCACGTCCGAAATCGTAAGCGTCACCATCGGGGTGGGATACGCCGCCACCGCCAGCCGGCCGCCCTTGATGGCGGAGAGGTGCTTGCGCACGCAGTTCATTTCGCCGATCGCGGCGCCGCTCTTGAGCAACGCGCGGTTGATCGCCCGCTTGTCATCCAGGGTTATGCCAGGCGCTGGTGCCGCAAGCAGCGCGGACCCGCCCCCCGAAATGAGGCAGATCACCAGATCGTCCGGCCCAAGTCCCTGGACCATGGCAAGGATGCGCGAGGCTGCCTGTTCGCCCGCTGCGTCCGGCACCGGATGAGACGCCTCCACCACCTCGATGCGATCGGTGGGCGCGCCGTGCCCATAGCGCGTGACGACAAGGCCGGAGAGCGGCTTGTCGTTGGGCCAGTGCGCTTCGACTGCCTGGGCCATGGACGCAGCGGCCTTGCCCGCGCCGACCACGAGGGTGCGTCCCGCCGGCGGCGCGGGCAGATGTGGCGGCACGCAGATTGCGGGAGATGCTGCATCGATCGCGGCCTGGAACATGCGCAGAAGCAGCGCGCGGCCGCCGACGGCGCCCGCTTCCGGATGGTTGATCGCCACGTTGAAATCTCCTGCAGAATGAAGCGCGCGGGCGCGTTGCCATGGCCTGCTTTGCCATGTTGTTCAAGCGATGTTTATGCAGTCAACGCCGTCGAAAATGCAGGACCAAAGTATAGGCTGTTTAAGCGGCCCCTGTGGATGACCGGCAACTTCGCTTTGTGTATAGCATCCGCAGGCTGTTGCTGCGGCGCGATACACGCTGTTCATCGCCGAGGTTCGTGAGATGTTTGCTGTTCCAAGCGGAGCGGCATCCGGGCAGGATGGCCCGCAATCCTCCACTTAAGGAGGGAACGATAGGAAGAAACGGGATCATGCCTTATGGCCGCTGAAACACCAGGTCAGACGTCGGCCGGCGACGTCCGCCACACACTCAGCGACGCGGAGATCGCGCAGGCAGCGACGCTGCGCCCGATCCTGGATGTTGCACGTGACAAGCTTGGCATTGCGCCGGAACACCTGGCGCCTTACGGCCACACGAAGGCGAAAATCGATCTCGCTTTCCTGAAGTCGCTCGAGGGCAGGCCCGACGGCAAGCTGATCCTGGTGACGGCCATCACGCCGACGCCCGCCGGTGAAGGCAAGACGACGACGACTGTCGGCCTGAACGATGCGCTGAACCACATCGGCAAGAAGTCCATCGCATGCCTGCGCGAGCCGTCGCTGGGGCCGTGTTTCGGCGTCAAGGGTGGCGCTGCCGGCGGCGGTTACGCGCAGGTCGTGCCGATGGAGGATATCAACCTCCATTTTACCGGCGATTTCCACGCAATCGGAGCTGCCAACAACCTCCTGGCAGCACTCGTCGACAACCACATCTACTGGGGCAATTCGCTCGATCTGGACCCCCGCCGGGTCGGCTGGCGACGCGCGCTGGACATGAACGATCGCGCGCTCCGCAGCATCGTCTCGTCGCTCGGCGGTGTTGCGAACGGCTTTCCGCGCGAGGATGGCTTCGACATCACGGTTGCGTCGGAAGTCATGGCGATCTTCTGCCTGGCGACGGACCTGGACGACCTGAAACGCCGCCTGTCGCAGATCATCGTCGGTTACACCCGCGCTCGCAAAGCCGTGCGCGCAAGCGAGCTCGAAGCGGCCGGTGCGATGGCGGTTCTGCTGCGCGATGCGCTGGCGCCAAACCTGGTTCAGACACTGGAGCATAACCCGGCCTTCGTGCACGGGGGTCCGTTCGCGAATATTGCACACGGATGTAACAGCGTCATCGCGACAAAGGGCGCGCTGAAACTCGCCGACTACGTCGTGACGGAAGCTGGCTTCGGTGCGGATCTCGGTGCTGAAAAGTTCTTCGACATAAAATGTCGCAAGGCCGGGCTCGTGCCATCGGCGGCCGTGATCGTGGCCACCATCCGTGCGCTGAAGATGCACGGCGGTGTCGCCAAGGCAGACCTCAAGCACGAGAATGTTGGCGCACTGACCAAAGGCTTTGCCAACCTCGAGCGCCACGTCGAGAACGTGCGCAAGTTCGGCGTGCCCGCTGTCGTCGCAATCAACCGCTTCAGCGCTGACACCCAAGCGGAAATTGCCGAGGTTCAATCTCTCTGCGCAAAGCTCGGCGTGGAATGCCACATGGCCGACCATTGGGCTCATGGCGGTGCGGGGGCCGCCGATCTCGCGCATGCCGTGGTGAGGACGATCGAAGGCAACACTGGAACGTTCCGGACGTTGTATTCGGACGAAACGAAGCTTTGGGACAAGCTGCGAACCATTGCGACCGAGATCTATCGCGCGGGTGACGTGACGGCGGAGCCGAGTGTGCGCAAGCGATTTGACGAACTGGACGCGGAAGGCTTTGGCCACCTGCCGATCTGTGTCGCCAAGACGCAATACAGCTTCTCGATCGACAGCAAGGCGGTAGGTGCCCCGACCGGCCACACGCTCGCCGTTCGCGAAGTCCGTATTTCCGCCGGCGCCGAGTTCGTCGTGGCCGTCTGCGGAGACATCATGGCCATGCCAGGCCTGCCGAAGGTGCCCGCCGCGAACGCGATCGGATTGTCGCCGTCAGGCGCCATCACCGGCCTGTTCTGACAACCTGCGGCACGCGCGCCGCGTTGCTACCTAGCCTGATTGGAGACGACAGATGCCCGGCCGCCATTTCCTCCACGTTCCCGGACCGACCAACGTTCCGGACCGCATCCTGAATGCCATGCACGTGCCGATGGAAGACCACCGCAGCTCGGTGTTCCCCCAGTTGGCCCTGCCGCTCTTCGAGGACTCAAAGAAACTGTTCAAGACGAAGACCGGCCAGGTCTTCATTTTCCCTGCGACGGGAACCGGTTCCTGGGAAGCGGTGTTGACGAACACATTGTGCACCGGCGACAGGGTGCTCGCCTCACGTTATGGCCAGTTCAGCCACCTCTGGATCGACCTCGCCCTGCGGCACGGGCTTGAAGTGCAAATCATCGAAGAGGAATGGGGTACCGGATCGTCGCCGGAGCACATCCACGATGCGCTGGTGCAGGACACGAAGCACGAGATCCGCGCCGTCATGGTGGTGCAGAATGAGACCGCGACGGGCGTCACCAGCGATGTCGGCGCAATCCGCAAGGCCATGGACGCGGCGAAACATCCCGCCCTGCTGTTTGTCGACGGCGTCAGCTCGATCGGCTCGATCGACTTCCGCATGGACGAGTGGGGCGTGGACGGTGCCATCACCGGCAGTCAGAAGGGGCTGATGCTCCCGGCAGGCCTCGGAATTTCCTGCATGAGCCAGAAAGGCCTGGAGGCGATGCGCGCTGCCAAGCTGCGCAACAACGCCCTGCGCCGCGTGTTCTTCGACTTCGAAGACATGATCAAGACGAACAAGGACGGCTACTTCCCATACACACCCTCTCTGCCGATGCTCTACGGGCTACGCGAGGCGCTGCGCATGCTGCTCGAGGAAGGCCTCGATAACGTCTTTGCGCGTCACCGCTACCTCGCGTCTGGCGTGCGCGCCGCGGTGCGCGACGGCTGGAACCTGAAGCTGTGTGCGCAGGACCCGAAATGGGACAGCGACACGGTCAGCGCCATCATGGTGCCCGAAGGCTTCAACGGCGCCGAGGTCATCAGCCGCGCGTTCCACCGCTATAACCTGGCACTTGGCGCAGGCCTTTCGAAAATGGCCGGCAAGCTGTTCCGGATCGGCCATCTTGGCGACCTGAACGAATTGATGTGCCTCGGTGCAATCACCGGCGCGGAAATGGCCATGCGCGACCTCGGCATTCACGTCGAACCCGGCAGCGGTGCCGGTGCTGCGGAAGAGTATTACCGCTCGCACGGCCAGCAGATGCTTCGTCAGGTCGCGGAATAGGAGTAGAGGGACCGGAGCACGCGCATGGAAGAATCGATCGTTTTCCTGGACAGGGAAACACTCAGGGCGAACATGCGCGGCCCGGCCTTTCCGCACAGCTACATTGAATACGAGGTCACGTCCGAGGATCAGGTCGTCGAGCGCCTGCGTGACGCGACCATCTGCATCACCAACAAGGTGCCGCTCCGCACAAAAGCGCTCGAAGCGTTGCCGAAGCTGAAACTGATCGCGGTTGCCGCCACGGGCACCGACATCATCGACAAGCCGGCGGCCCGCGAGCGCGGGATCGTCATTTCGAACATCCGCAATTACGCGTTCAACACCGTGCCCGAGCACGTCATTGCGCTGATCTTCGCATTGCGCCGCAGCCTGATCCCGTATGCGCGCGACGTGCAGGACGGCGTGTGGACGACATCGCGCCAGTTCTGCTTCCTGACCAATCCGATCGGCGATATTGCGGGCTCGACGCTGGGCATTGTCGGCTATGGCGCGTTGGGAAAGTCGATCGGCAAGCGTGCCGAAGCGCTCGGCATGAAAGTTCTTCCGTTCGACGTATTTCCGCAAGATGGCCTGGTCGATTTCGAGACGATCCTGCGCGAGAGCGACATCATCACGCTGCATGTTCCCCTCACAGCCGAAACACGCAACATGATTGGTGCCGCTGAGCTCAAGAAGATGAGGCGGAATGCGATCCTGATAAACACCGCCCGGGGCGGCCTCGTCGATGAAGCAGCCCTCGCGGCGGCTTTGCGGGACGGCGAGATTGCCGGTGCCGGTTTCGACGTCCTGACCGAGGAGCCGCCGCGGAACGGCAACGTCCTGCTCGATCCGACGATTCCGAACCTGATCGTGACGCCGCACGTGGCGTGGGCCAGCGAACAGGCGATGCAGATCCTGGCCGACCAGTTGATCGACAACATCGAAGCGTTCGTGGCGGGCAAGCCATGCAACGTGGTCGATTGAGGCCCGTTCGATGACCAGTAAACTGCTTTATCAATTCGACACTGATTGGACGCCGAGCGTCTTCGACAGCGTCGTGGCCTATGACGGCGGTGCGGACCACGTGCTTGGCCACGCCAACGTTTCTGCCGACAAGGTGCCGCCGCTGGTTGACGGTGCCATCTATACGCGCGGCCCGAAGGAAAAGCGCTACACTGCAATCTTCGTTGGCGGCAGCAATCTCGAGCAGGGCGAGGCCGTATACGGAGCCGTGACGAGCAAGTTCTTCGGCAAGTTCCGTGTCTCCGTCATGCTGGACAGCAACGGCAGCAACACGACCGCAGCCGCAGGCGTGGCGCTGCTTGCGAAAGCCGCGCCATTGCAGGGAAGGAAAGCGGTTGTTCTCGCCGGCACCGGTCCCGTCGGCATGCGCGCGGCCGCATTGCTGGCGTTGGAAGGCGCTCACGTTTCCATCACCGGCCGCAAGAAGGACAAGACGGAGGCAGCAGCGCATGCCATCGGAACACGATTTGGCGTGGAGATCGCCGCACTCGAGGCCGCAGATCAGGCCGCTAGAGGCGAAGCGGTTCGCGGCGCCAACATTGTCTTTGCCGCCGGTGCAGCGGCCCAAGGGCTGCTGGACGAAGATGCATGGCGCAACGACGCGGGCATCGAGATGCTTGCCGATCTCAATCCGGAACCGCCGCTTGGCATTGCCGGCATGGACCCGATGGATAAGGCACGCGATTACGACGGCAAGACCGCGTTCGGCGCGCTCGGCATCGGTGGATTGAAGCTTAAGCTTCACCGCGCCTGCATCGCTCAGCTTTTCCAGTCCAACGACAAGGTGCTGGACGCGCACGAGATCTATAAGATCGCCCGGGAGATGGCATGATGGCCGTCAAGGAAAGCAGCATCGAGACCTTCCTCGAAGAACTCGCGAGCAAGGCTTCGACACCAGGCGGCGGGAGTGCGGCTGCCATCATGGGCGGCGTCTCGGCAGCACTTTCATCCATGGTGTGCAACCTCACCATCGGCAAGAAGAAATTCGCCGCCGTAGAAAGCGAAATGACGGAAATCCTCGCACAGGCCGACAAGCTTCGTGCCCGCATGATCTACGCCATCGAAGAAGATGTCGCAGCTTTCGCTGCGGTCATGGCGGCCTACGGTCTGCCCAAGACGACTGAAGACGAGCAGAAGGAGCGCCACCGGGCGATACAGTCGGCACTAAGGTCTGCCACCGACGCGCCGCTCGAATGTGCGAAGCTCTGTCGCGAGGCGATCGAGCTTGCGGCTCATGTATCTGACAAGGGAAATCCGGCCGTTGTGAGTGACGGCGGTGTTGCCGCCCTGGCAGGGCAAGCCGCGCTGCGGAGTTCCGCACTGAATGTCTATGTCAACGCCAAGGCCATTGAAGACAGGGCGTTTGCCGACGGCCGGCTGCAAACCTTGGAGGCGCTGCTCTCGGAAGGCAGTGCACGTGCCGAGGCGACTTATGAAGCTGTAAGCAAGCAGCTGAACTAAACAACAGATCAAGCCGCCAGCAGTGCGGCCCTGCGAAAAGGAGCGAGCCAATGGACGTTCATGAGTATCAGGCCAAAGAGTTGTTGGCCGCGGCGGGCGTTGCGGTGCCGAGAGGCTCCGTCGCCTACACTCCTGACCAGGCTGTCTACGCCGCTACCGAACTCGGGGGCTGGCATTGGGCCGTCAAGGCGCAGATCCACGCCGGCGCACGCGGCAAGGCCGGTGGAGTTAAACTTTGCCGGACCTATCACGAGGTTCGCGAAGCAGCCGAGGCGATGCTCGGCCGCCGCCTGGTCACCGTGCAGACGGGTCCTGAGGGAAAGCCCGTTCAGCGCGTCTATGTCGAAGCCGCCGACAAGATCCAGCGTGAGTTTTATCTGAGCTATGTGCTCGATCGTAAGGAAGAGCGCGTACGCGTCATCGCCAGCATTCATGGCGGCATGGATATCGAGGAAATTGCTGCAACCGATCCGAATGCGCTGATCCACATCGTGGTGGAACCCGCCGTCGGCATGCAGTCGTTCCAGGCGCGCGAGATTGCCTTTCGGCTGGGCCTGTCCATCAAGCAGGTGCAGAATGCCGTGCGCTCCATTCTCGGAGCCTACCGCGCGTTCCGCGACCTCGATGCGACGATGCTCGAAATCAATCCGCTGGTTCTCACCTCCGACGACCGCATCGTGGCACTCGATGCCAAGATGAGCTTCGATGACAACGCGCTGTTCCGCCAGCGTCACGTGACGAGCATGCGTGATAACGCTCAGGACGACCCGCGTGAGGCGCAGGCCGCAGAGCACAACCTGAACTATGTTGGGCTCGACGGCAGCATCGGTTGCATCGTGAATGGCGCCGGCCTCGCAATGGCGACGATGGACGTGATCAAATATGCTGGTGGCGAGCCGGCGAACTTCCTCGATGTCGGCGGCGGTGCCTCGCCGGATCGGGTC
>CAZZVF010000019.1:0-19239 GCA_964657355.1 uncultured Buchnera sp. | reverse complement strand
CACCCGCCTGCTGGCTCCTTTGCAGCGCGAGCCAGGGCATCATTCGACCGAATGGGATAACCTGTCGGATAAAGATGCCCGCCAGAACCAAGAGCTTGAGTTTATTTCTGATCCACTTCGATCGGAAAAATCTCTAGCGTCCGCGTCTGACGGTGTAGTCGGCGACGCCTAGCAGGGCGCGTTTCGCGGGTGAGGGTTCGAAGCCTCCGAGCGCTGCCTTGGCGCGTTCGGCAAAGCCGACGGCACGCTGCAGCGTGTGTTCGATGGCGCCGGTCTGTTCCATGAGCTTCAGCGCATGGTCGAGGTCGGCGTCGGTCTGCTCACTGTCCTCGATCGTTCGGCGCCAGAATGCGCGGTCCTCTTCGCTGCCAGCCTTGTAGGCGGCCAGCACCGGGCCCGTGATCTTGCCCTCTCGAAAATCGTCGCCGACTGTCTTTCCGAGGCGCGCCTGGTCGGCTGCATAATCGAGCGCGTCGTCGACGAGCTGAAACGCGGTTCCCAGGAACATGCCGAAATCGGCCAGGCCCTCCTCCTCCCGTTCACCGCGGCCGGCAACGACGGCGCCGATGCGGCAGGCTGCAGCGAACAAGGCGGCGGTCTTGCCCTGGATGACGTCGAGGTAGCGCTCGTCGCGGGTGGTGAGGTCGTTTTGCGTAACCAGCTGCAGCACCTCGCCCTCGGCGATCGTGGCTGCAGCCTCCGACAGGATGCGCAGCACGTTGAGGCTGCCGTCCGCCGTCATCAGCTGGAAGGCGCGGGAGAACAGGAAGTCGCCGACGAGGACGGATGCCTTGTTGCCGAACACCGCGTTGGCGCTGGCAAGGCCACGCCGCAGCCGGCTTTCGTCCACCACATCATCATGCAGCAGAGTTGCTGTGTGGATGAATTCGACGCAGGCCGCGAGATCGACGTGGCGGGCGCCATTGTCGGGGCCGGGCGCTGCGCGTTCCGGATACCCGCAGAGTCGGGCACAGGCCAGTGTCAGGATCGGCCGGAGGCGCTTGCCGCCAGCTGCGACCAGATGGGCTGCAAGCTGCGGAATGAGCTCGACCTGGCTTTGCATGTTCTGCACGATGACGCGATTGCACGCCGCCAGGTCGTCCCCGACGAGGTCGGCCAATGCGGTGAGGGCATCTTCTTCCGTTGCCTGGAAGCGGTTGGGCACAGCCTCGCCTGCCGGAGCGTCCTTGCTCTTTGCGCCGAGACCGCCGCCCGAAGCCAGATCCCTCCCCTGCTCACCGGATCCGGAAAGCGGCAAGCTGACAGCTAGGCCCAAACAGCATACCCCACTTGATGGCCCCACTTACTGGCTTGCAGGCACCATATCGGGGGCGTTGAATCAGGGTCAAGGCGACGCCCCATCCGGTGCTGCCACTTGGAGGGGTGCATGCAGGTGCTTCTGGTCACCAACGATGTCGTCCGGTTGAGCTTCCTTACTTGTCTGCTGCGGGATGCAGGGATCGAAAGCGTCGTGCTGGACGGGCAAGTGAGCGTGATGGAAGGCAGCATTGGAGCGATCCCGCGCCGGCTGACCGTGGCGAGCGAGGACGAGCCCAGGGCACGGGCCGTGCTAGTCGAAGCAGGCGAAATCTGAGCCTGACTGTGCAAGGCGATGCCGGCGAAATTGCCGACGACCTTCGAGGCGTGAACGAGGAAACGGCCGGCACGCTGCTGGACGGCCGCGTCTCCTACTTGCAGAAACGGGAGGGTTACCGGACCGGTCTCGAGCCGGTTCTGCTTGCTGCCAGCATTCCGGCTCGCAGCGGGCAGGCAGTCGTGGAAGCCGGCACCGGCGCCGGGGCCGGCATTCTCACGCTCGCAAGCCGTGTTGCGGGCCTGACTTGTTTGGGCATCGAGGCGGACCCGAGCCAAGCGGCGTTGGCGCGGCGCAATCTTGACCGAAACGGTCTTGCTTCATGCCGGATCGAGGTGCGCGATGTGGCTCTCTGGCGCCCTGTGGGCTTGTTCGACCATGCCTTTGCCAATCCGCCCTGGCATAGCGAGCGGAGCACCGGATCACCCGTGTCGAGCCGGAGAGCCGCCAAGTGCGCCGCGCCGGGGTTGCTGGATATCTGGACCGCGGCGCTGGCGACTTGCTTACGGAGGCGTGGAACGTTGAGCCTGATCCTGCCGGCAGCCTCGCTTGCTGCCGGAGTTTCAGCCTTGGCTGGAGCCCATTGTGCGGAGATCACGCTGATTCCGTTTTGGCGGCACCACGGCGAGGCGGCCCGACTGATCATTCTGCGCGGAGTTGCCGGCGGGAAAGGCGCCTGCACGGTGCATCCTGGCCTTGTGCTGCATAGGCCGGATGGGGCGCTCACCGATCGAGCGGAGGCGATCCTGAGAAAGGGAGAAGCGCTGACCTGAGAACCTGAAAGGCGTGTTCAGGCGTCGCGATGGCGAAGATGCCAAAGCCGCTCGTGCGCAGCCACCAGGCTTTCGAGTGATTTGCGCCGGTTGGACTCCGCAGGAACGCCCCGCTTGGTCAGCATAGTCTCCAGCGTCTTAAGCAGCTGTTCGGCAACCATCAGATCCTGGGCGTCGCAGGCATGATGAAAAGCTACGAGAATCTTGTCGGAAAGGCGCCGGCCGTGTCGGGGCGTACCTTGGCTTTGGCGGTCAGCTGGTTCCAGAATGTCGTTATCGGCGAAATCACCCATAGGCGTTCCAATCATGCGGCCGGACCGCGTTGCTGTCCGGCACCCAGCTCTTCCTCTACTAAAATGATGTGATTTCAGTTCATCCGCAAGCACAGAGAAGAGAACATACGTTCTAGTCGGCGTTGTAATTATCGACTGCGGCGCCAGCGACACGGGCGTCCGAGAATGCCTCCTCCCAGGTGCCCCCGGTGGATGCCTTGCTGTACTCCGTCGAGCGGTTTTCGAAGAAATTTGCATGCTCAGGCGCGTTGAGCATGTCGTCCAGCCATGGCAGCGGGTTGCGCTCGACATGGAAGAGCGGGCTCAGTCCGAGCTGCATGAGGCGGCGATCGGCGATGAAGCGGATGTAGGTCTTAACCTCCTCCGCATTGAGGCCGTCCACCGGGCCGAGCTCGAAGGCGAGGTCGATGAACGCATCCTCGTGATCGACGATGGTGGCGCATGTCAGATAGAGCTCGCGGCGAAGCTCGTCCGTCCAGATCTCCGGGTTTTCCTGGATGAAGGTGCGGAAGAGCTTGATGATCGAAAGGCAGTGCAGCGTCTCGTCGCGCACCGACCAGGAGACGATCTGCCCCATGCCCTTGAGCTTGTTGAAACGCGGGAAGTTCAGCAGGATCGCAAACGAGGCGAAGAGCTGGAGCCCTTCGGTAAAGGCGCCGAACGCGGCCAGTGTCTTGGCAATCTCGTGTTTGCTGTCCATCCGGAACGACTGCATATAGTCGTACTTGTCTTTCATCTCCTTGAAGCGCCGGAAGGCCTGATATTCGATTTCTGGCATGCCGATGGTGTCGAGGAGATGGCTGTAAGCCGCGATATGCACGGTCTCGATATTCGAGAAGGCGCTGAGCATCATCAGCACTTCGGTTGGTTTAAAGACCTGGCTGTAGTGCTTCATGTAGCAATTATTCACTTCCACATCCGACTGGGTGAAGAAGCGGAAGATCTGCGTGACGAGATTGCGTTCGCCATCGGTCAGGTTGCGGTGCCAGTCCTTCACGTCATCGGCGAGCGGGACCTCTTCCGGTAGCCAATGAACGCGCTGCTGGGTAAGCCACGCCTCGTAGGCCCATGGATAGCGGAACGGCTTATAGACCGCGTTCTCGGTCAGCAGATCGAAACGCACGGGCGTCTCGTCCATCGAAGCTAGCGTGTGCGGCTGCGTGATATGCTGATCCATGTGGCCCTATCCTGACGCTGCGCGCCATTCCTATGTTCCGAATCCGCACATGGCGGCGCCCGGGTCCGGGCAGCGATTGCGGATGCTCTTGCCCGCATATATTCAGGCCTTCGCAGCGGAAAAGGCAAGTGCTTTAGCTAGATGATGTGGTGCGTGATGCCAGCTTACGCTACATGTAGGTGGTAGCTGCTGCCCCTTGCCAGTAGCAGAGCGTGGTCTCACCAATCGATTTGCCGATTGGAGCCGACGCCACCTCCTCCAGTGCGTTGAGAATTGCGCGCGCCACCGGCTGCAGCCCGAGCAGAGCAAGGCTGCGCAGGATTCGTGATAAGCGCAGAAAGTTGTGATTGCCTGGGGTGATCCAGCGGCCGGCCTGCTCGTCGAACCCGGGAGCCGGCTTTACGACAGGAGCGCCGTGCAGATCACCTTCAGCGGTCAACCCATAGAAGTCCAGCATCCTGCCTGTCATTGCGACAATGCGTTCTTGCAGGGGCTCCTCTTGCAGGAAGGCAGTGATGTCGGTTGGGGTCAGACGTGGGGCATAAGGGTTGAAGGCGCTGCGCTCGGGCAGCGGGAACACCCACTGGATATAGTCGTGTGTAGCCTCGAGCCATTCGTCGCTCGCCGCGCGGATCTCATCCAAAGTGCGGCCGCCGTCGTCGCGACCACCTCTGTAGAACGCGATCAGCCTGGTTTCCGGCATCTGAGCTCGAGCGCTTCGTTCCGGTGCGAGCGGCAAGGTCCGCTTACTCCCCCATGCCGTCGGCGCCGCTTCCAGAGGGTGTGATGCCGGCCCGGGAGGGGGCATCGGAATGCGGCTTGATCTCGCGGCTGATCCGAGCGACTTCCTCGTCATCGGCAATCCCGGCCGCGTCGGAGGGGACAGGCGCGCCCTCTTCCTGCAGCACGTCTTCCAATGCCTCGGGATCGGTGCGGTTAGCCTGCTCGAACAAGCGTTCGGCTTCTGCGTCGTCGCCACGCTCTTGCGCACGCAACGCGGCCTCGGCCTCATGCCTCGCAGTCTCGTGCTTGGCGCCGTCGTCGTTACGCGAATCGGACATGGTCGTGCACCTGTGCTGGGATGGATTGAACCTTTCTGGGCCCTCAAGGTTGCCCGATGCAACGATCCTGCTTCAGCGCGCGATCGGAGTTTTCAGGCGCTGCCATGGGCTTGCTGCATAGCGCGCACCGGTGGTGTCGACGGCGTAGACCCGCCAGGCGCAGTTTTGTGCATGATCGGGCAGTTGGACGACGAGTGCGGAGGCCGGCGCGTAGCCTTCAAACAGCTGAACAGGCTGCTGCCCGGTCATTGATAAAACCGAAACGTAGTAGCGCACGTGCACCGGCTGCTGCGGTTCGATCCAGGCCAGTTCGAGCGAGTGTGTGGAGCGCCCGATGTTGGGCGTGAAATAGGGCTGCGGTGATGCGAGAGCTTTGTCGGTCTCGCCGGTGGCCGGCGGAATTTTCAGCGCGTTCGCCAAATGGGCCGCGGCGGCGGGGATCTTTGACGAAGCTGCGTCGTACCACTCTGTAGCTGCGTGGTGGTTCTTCGGAACTCCCTCCCCGGCGTCGTAGAGTTGAGCAAGGTTGTACTGTGCCCGCGGCAGGCCGTGCGATGCGGCTCGTGCGTACCAAAGCGCGGCTTGTGCTTCATCGTGCGTCGTGAAGTGGCCGCCATCGAACATGACGGCAACGTTGAACTCCGCTTCGGGCAGCCCCTGCAGCGCGGCTCTGAGATACCAGCGAAACGCCTCTGCGCCATTCTGCGTCACCCCTTGGCCAAGATCGTAGAGCAGGCCAAGCCTGAATTGCGCATGAACGTCTCCCGCAACCGCCAGCGGCTGCAATATCTTGGCGGCCTGTGCGAAGTTACCGGCCTCGTACGCAGCATCGGCGTGATACGCCGGCGTCGAAACGGTGGACTGAAGGTCAGCCGCTTTTGCCGGCATAAAAATCAAGGCAAAGGCCGTCGCGAGCGGCGGAAGTGTTCGCGGCGGAAGCACTCCTAGCGCCAAGTGATTTCAACCCGGCGGTTCTGCGCCTCGGGCTCTCCCTCATGTCCTGGAACGGCTGGCTCGGTCTGGCCCTTTGCGAGCAACTGGAAGCGATCCGCCGGGATACCGCGTCCGATGAGGCCACGTAGAACAGCCTGATCGCGTTTTTGCGAAAGGATGAGGTTGCTGTTGGGGGATCCTACGGCATCGGTGGAGCCACTGATGATCATGACGATCGGTTTCCCATCGCGATACAGGCGCGATGCATGGTCGAGCACGCTCGAGCCTTCTGCCGACACGGCGGTGCTCCCGCTGTTGAAATAGATCACCAGCGGATCGGGCTTTGCGTCGGCGGCAAAGCCTGCATGCGCCGGCAGGGCGAAGACGGCGGCGGCGAATGCGAGTCGGAGAGAAGTCATTGGGCATATGCTCCTGTTTCGTTATGGATGCCGGATCATGGCAACGAGATCTGGATGGTTCCCGGAATGGCGGAGGCTGGCGACGCCTTGATCTGGCGTACCGGCCCGGCAAGACCGCCAAGCTCAACCGCCAGCGCCAGCGCAGTGTGCCGGTCTTGCTCGAACACGTAGCCGACAGCCGGGCCCGCAATCATCGCGGGGGCGACCTCGCGGACATAGCGGTGCTGCCGTTGCAATCTCGCCGCGATCTGTCGTGCCGCTTGCAGTCGCGATGGCGTGGACCGATCGTAGAAGATCGTGATGGATGCTGGTGTCGTCTCGGCCGGCGTGTCGCCAGAATTGCCGCTAGGCGGCGTCGATGAATGAAACGCCTCGAGCGATAGCGCAATCGCATCCGGTCTGAGCAGCGTGCCGGCATTCGTCTCGGACGGAATTTGCGTGGCGCCTAGGTTGCTCGGCGTAACGGGCTGCCGCAGCGGCAGCTCTGCAACGACGATGGCGGACATGCCAGCCCCCAGCGCCACCGACCCGAGTAGCAGCATTTTTGTTAGCGAGACGCGGTCAGGCCGTCGAACGCCGCCGCGCTTGCCTTGTGGGGCTCGCGAAACGCGAACGACTTCTAGGTCGTCATGCCAATGTGGAAGCCCATCCATCGAGAACCTCCGTTCCGCGTTGCTGCAGTAACGGAGGGTCTCACGTTCTGGATGCGCGGCTCACAACGATCGTGATTGCCGCGGTGAGTTCAGGCGCGCACAGATTCGCGAGCCTTATTGGCAGCTCAGACATTCCTCATAGTTTGTCGCATTCGCCTGCTGCGCAACCAGAGGTAGGCGGATTGGATCGTTTGCTATAGGGCCGATGTCGATCAGCGATGTGGTCGGCATGTCGCTGACCGTGTCGGCGCGCTGGATGGAGAGCGACCGGCAGTAATACAGCGACTTCAGTCCGCGCTTCCACGCCATCATGTGGATCTCGTGCAGATCACGTTTGTGCACGTTCGCCGGGAGGAACACGTTCACCGACTGGCTCTGGCAGATATACGGCGTGCGATCGGCCGCATGTTCGATGATCCAGCGCTGGTCGAGTTCAAACGCCGTCTTGTAGACGGCACGTTCCTGCTCGGTCAGGAAACTCAGATGCTGGACGCTGCCACCGTGCAGCGTGATGGACGACCACACATCTTCGTTGTCCTGGCCGCGCAGCTCGAGCAATTTCTGCAGATGGCGGTTGCGCACGGTGAAGCTGCCCGACAGCGTTTTCTGCAGGAACACGTTGGCTGCAATCGGCTCGATGCCGGGACTTGCATTGCCGGCGATGACGGAAATCGACGCGGTCGGTGCCACCGCCATCTTGTTCGAGAAGCGTTCCATGATGCCGTAATCGGCGGCGTCCGGGCACGGGCCACGCTCTTCGGCGAGCAGGCGCGATGCGGCATCGGCCTGCTCGCGGATCTGCTTGAACATGCGCTTGTTCCAGACCTTCGCGATGACGCCTTCGAAGGGCACGTTCTGAGCTTGCAGGAACGAGTGGAAGCCCATCACGCCGAGGCCGACGGAACGCTCGCGCATGGCCGCGTATTTCGCCCGCGTCATTTCTTCCGGTGCGCGATCGATGAAGTCCTGCAGCACGTTGTCGAGGAAGCGCATCGTGTCTTCGATGAAGAGCGGATGGTCTTTCCAGTCGAACCACGTCTCCAGGTTCACCGAAGACAGGCAGCAGACCGCGGTGCGCTGCTTGCCATATTGGTCGAGCCCGGTCGGTAGGGTGATCTCGCTGCACAAGTTTGACGTCTTGATCTCGAGGCCGGCGAGCTTCTGATGATCTGGGCGCGCGTTGTTCACGTGGTCCGAGAACACCAGGTACGGCTCGCCTGTTTCCACCCGCGCGATCAGGATGCGGATCCACAGCGAGCGAGCCGAGATCTGTCGCACGACAGAGTTGTCTTTTGGGGACCGCAACGACCACGGCGCATCAGCTTCCACGGCGCGCATGAACTCGTCCGAGACGAGGATGCCATGGTGCAGGTTCGGCGCCTTGCGATTCGGATCGCCGCCCGTGGGACGGCGGATTTCGATGAATTCCTCGATTTCCGGATGCGCCACAGGCAGGTAGACGGCGGCCGAGCCGCGGCGCAGCGAGCCCTGGCTGATCGCCAGCGTGAGGCTGTCCATGACGCGGATGAAGGGGATAACGCCGCTGGTCTTGCCGTTCTGGCCGACCTTCTCGCCGATGGAGCGGAGATTGCCCCAGTAGCTGCCGATGCCGCCGCCCTTGGACGCCAGCCACACGTTCTCGTTCCACAGGCCGACGATGCCATCCAGGCTGTCGGACGCCTCGTTCAGGAAGCAGGAGATCGGCAGACCGCGCTTGGTGCCGCCGTTCGACAGCACGGGCGTTGCCGGCATCAGCCACATGCGGCTGATATAGTCGTAGAGGCGCTGAGCATGGGCCGCGTCGTCGCCATAGAAGCTGGCGACGCGGGCGAACAGGTCCTGGTAGCCTTCGCCAGGAAGCAGATAGCGGTCGTCCAGCGTGGCACGGCCGAAATCAGTCAGCAGGGCGTCGCGCGACCGGTCCACGCGGACCTGGTGGCGACCTTCCATCTGAACAGCATCATCGAGCAAGCTGGTCTCCCCGGGGTCACGATTCGTCATGCGGGCCATCCTGCGCTGATGTGGGTTTGCGTCAAGCAAGAACTATATGCGGTGCAACCACCGTAGCGCCAGCACAACATGATGGGGTTGCCTGTATTTCCGCGAGCGTGCTTCCAGCGCACCCTTGTCCTATAGATGGGCCCAGCGCGGGACGCGTAGATGGGCCCAGCGTGGGACGCGCTATGTAGATGGGCCCAGCGCCCGACGCGCCAAGCTGCCAAGGAGCAATGGCATGACAAGTTTCGAGGGCCGCACGTCGGACCATCCGGTAGCGCAGATCTTCCTGGAGCGCTGGTCACCGAGGGCGTTCACCGGCGAGGCGATCCAGCCGGCCGAATTCATGACCATCCTGGAGGCGGCGCGCTGGGCGCCCAGTTCGTATAATTCGCAGCCCTGGCGCTTCCAGTATGCGCATCGCGACACGCCCCATTGGGCGGGCTTCCTGGACCTGCTCAGCGCCTCCAACCAGAGTTGGGCGAGCCGGGCGGCCGTGCTTATGGTGGCATTGTCGAAGACCACCATGGCGCCGTCCGGAACAGAGGTTCCGAGCCACAGCCACTCCTTCGATGCCGGTGCCGCATGGCAGAGCATTGCGCTGCAGGCGACGATGCTCGGCTGGCATGCGCACGGCATGGTCGGGTTCGACATGCCTCGGGCAGCCAGGGAGCTCGGGGTACCGGACGGCTACCGGGTGGAATGCGCCATCGCCATCGGCCGGCGCGGCGACAAGTCGGTGTTGCCGGAGCCGGTGCAGGCTCGGGAGGCTCCGAACGGCAGGAACACGGTCGAGAGCTTCGCCTTCGAAGGCGGTTTCCCGGCAAGCTGACCGGGCAAATCGAACCGCAAGCCGTGGAGGCGTGAGCCGATGCCCTGGAGCGTGATCCTCGACGTCGCGATCGGCGTTTCGCTGATCTTCCTGCTGCTCTCGCTGATTGCCAGCAGCGTGCAGGAAATCATCGCCGGCCTGCTCGTCTGGCGCGGCACGTATCTGTCGAAGGGCATCGACGTCATGCTCGACAACCGGCCGACCGCTTGCTTCCGCTTCGCCGGAACCGCTGACTGGCTGCGGGCTCATTTTACCCGCAGGGCCGGTGTGACCGTTGCCGAGGAGACGCGAAGGCGCCTGGCCGCGCAGGGAGAGAGGTCCGGCGCGCTGCCGGATCATGCGGAAACTGTGTTGCTCCGGGTGCAGGACGTGCAGCGCCATCCTTTGCTGCGTTCGTCGTCCGCGGACCTGCCGTCCTATGTGCCGGCGAGGAATTTCGCGCTCGCGTTTTGCGAGGTGCTACGCGGGGATTTGGACGCGCCTGTCTTCGCCCAGGTCGAAACCACCGTTGCGGCACTTCCGCACGGCAACCTTCGTACGACGCTGACGGCGTTCGTGCATGATGCTGGCGGGGACATCGAGGTTTTTCGCAAGCATATCGAGACGTGGTTCGACGACGCGATGGACCGTGTCAGTGGCTTTTACAAGCGCCTGACGCAATACTCGATGCTGTTCATCGGTCTGATTATGGCGGTCAGCATGAATGTGGACAGCCTGCACATCGTGAAGGTGCTGTGGGAGACGCCCAGCATGCGTGCGGTGCTGGTGGCGCAAGCCAGCCGGACGGAAAATCCCGCGGACGACCAGGGTCGCACGATCGACAAGGCCCTCGAACGATTGAAGAGATTCGAGGATGCGCAATTCCCTGCCGGTTGGCCGCACGCTCCGGAGCCCGACTGGCGAGCGTACGTGATGCATGCGGCTCCAGGCTGGCTGATCACCGCCATCGGCATCTCACTGGGGGCGCCATTCTGGTTTTCCCTGCTGCAGAGCTTCATGAATTTGCGCAACGCCGGTACGAAGCCGAAGCGATCGGACGATCCGTCTCCGCCGGAACGGCGATAACCTCAATATATATCTCGCCACTCGATGCACGACACAATTTGTGAGCCCGAACAGATTAGTTCTCCTTTCGGTTCAACGCACCCGAGGACTCCAGTACCTCGATTATCTCGGCAACACCGTCCCCTGGTGACAGCGGCGACTTGCGGCTGTCAGTTGGGCGAGAGGGATAGCCCCGCGAGAAGCGGCGCGTAAGCGGCGAGCCGGCGGGATACGAACTCGGTGAAGAGCCGCACGCGCGTCGTCTTGCGTGTCTCCCCCTGTGTGAGCAGCCAGAGCGTTCCGTGCATATGCAGGTCCGTGCCCGGCACCCTTACCAGGAGAGGGTCGGCATCTCCGACGAAGCACGGCAGCGTCGTGATCCCAAGCCCTTGCCTGACGGCAGCGGCCTGCGCCTCGGCGTCCGTGGTCCTGAAAGGGACCCCCTTGGTGCGAACCTCACCCTCGCTGGCCCAATCCGGAATTCCGTGCATGCTTGCGACGATCCACCGGATGGGATCAGGCGCGCCAGCCCGCCACGCGGCTAGTCGATCGCGGGATATGTAGACGCCACCAAACAGCTCCGGTCCCTTCAAGCCGTGGAGATTGAGCGGCAGGGTCTTGCGGTCATAAACGACGCGGATCGCGACATCGGCGTCCCGGTTGGTGAGGTTAACCAGCTCGCCGGACGACAGGATTTCCATCTCGATGTCGGGATGCAGACGCGCGAAAGCGGCGAGATACGGCATGAGCAGGCGTGTCGCGAGGATCGGTGCCATCGTCACCCGCAGAAGCCCGCGCACGCTCTGGTCGCGACCGAAGACGCGCGTTTCCAGCTGGTGCGATGACGCTTCCATCTGGTTCGCGAGTTCGAGGACCTCCTCGCCCGCTTCTGTCAGGCGGTAGCCCGAAGGCAGTTTTTCGAACATGCGCGCGCCCAGGCGTTCCTCGAGCTGAGCGATGCGTCGCAGCACGGTCGAGTGGTTCACCGCGAGGCGCCCAGCGGCGGCCCGGACCGAGCCTCCGCGCGCGACGGCAAGAAAGTAGCGGACGTCGTCCCAGTCGATCATGGTGCAATCTTGCGCCGCGAGCAGCGCTTGCCAAAGCCCCTATCTAAACACCGACTAGATTTGCGGCGACCGCCGCTGACATCAGTCATCCATCCGGTTCGAATTCGCACCACCCGTGTGCATTGTTGCGCACTGAACGCGTCGCTTCGACGGACCCAACTTGTGCGTCTCGGAGGCTTACTGAGCCACCGCAGACTTGAGACGGCGACACAAGGAGGCTGCACTCATGACCAGACTTACCGGAAAAACCGCCGTGATTACCGGCGGCGCTACCGGCATCGGCCTCGCCGCTGCAAAGCGCTTCATCGAGGAGGGCGCCTTCGTCTTCATCTTCGGTCGCCGGCAGGACGCGCTCGACAAAGCTGTGGCCGGCCTCGGGCCCAATGTCCGCGCGGTGAAGGGCTCGGTCTCGGACGAGGCCGACCTCGACCGACTCTTCGCGGTAGTGAAGGCCGAGCGCGGAACCCTCGACATCGTCTTCGCCAATGCCGGGGCGGGAAGCCAGCTTAAGCTCGGCAACATCACCGCCGAGCACATAGACGAAACCTTCGACACCAACGTGAAGGGTACGATCTTCACGGTCCAGAAGGCGCTGCCACTGATGGGCGACGGCGGTTCGATCATCCTGACCGGATCTAGCGCCGGCACCACGGGCGCCCCCGGAATGACGGCCTACAGCGCGAGCAAGGCGGCCGTGCGCAACCTTGCGCGAACCTGGGCTGCGGACCTGAAGGGCACCGGAATCCGGGTGAATGTGCTGTCGCCCGGGGCGACCGCGACCGAACTCGCGAAGCAGGCGCTCGGCGAGGAGGGCCAGAAAGTCTTCGCTGCGATGACTCCCCTCCAGCGTATGGCCGATCCGGCGGAGATCGGAGCGGCGGCTGCCTTCCTCGCATCCTCGGACAGCAGCTTCATGACTGCCAGCGAGCTCGCTGTCGACGGCGGCCTGGCGCAACTCTGACGCCCTGCGCGGTCCCGCGCCTGGTCCAACAGAACGAAAGATAAAAGATATGAAAAAGCTAGAAGGCAAGGTCGCGGTCGTCACGGGCGGAAGCAGCGGGATCGGGTTGGCCACGGCCAAGCGCTTCGTGGAAGAAGGTGCGCACGTTGTGATCACCGGGCGACGAGAGAAAGAACTGAAGGACGCAGCAGCCTTCATCAAGGGAAATGTCACGACGGTCGTTGGCGACGTATCGCGCCTGGACGATCTGGACCGGCTCTATGCCGTCGTAAAAAAAAAGCATGGTCACATCGACATTCTCTTCGCGAACGCGGGGGCGGGAACAATTGCACCGCTCGCGGTAGCGACTGAGGCCCATTTCGACCAGACCTTCGATGTCAACGTGAAGGGACTTTTCTTTACGGTGCAGAAGGCACTTCCCCTCTTCAACGACTGCGGCTCGATTATTCTGACCTCTTCAGTCTCGAACGTCTTGGGACTGCCCGGGTTTAGCGCCTACGCCGCGAGCAAGGCAGCTGTGCGCAACTTCGCGCGCGCTTGGACACTGGAGCTGAAAGACCGCAAAATCCGCGTGAATGCGGTGAGCCCCGGACCAACCGAAACGCCCGCCCTAGAGACAACGACGGGCCTTACCCCTGAGCAAGCCGAGCAAGCGGCCTCCCAGTTTGCTTCACAGATCCCAATGGGTCGCAGGGCCAAGCCCGAGGAAATCGCGGCAGCCGTCATCTTCCTCGCCTCCGACGAGAGTTCTTTCATCACCGGCGTAGATCTCGCCGTCGATGGCGGCATGGCGCAGGTCTAACGGGCGTTAAGACAAAGGATCGTGTCAAGTTCGACGGATAAAAATCGTGATCGCAAAAGTGGATGCGATCGGGCCTCGTGGACCACACGGCGTCCGATGAGATCGGACACAATCGGGCGTCAGGAAAGCGGAGAAATTTCGATGAGCACCGAGGAAAATGTTCAGACTGTGAAAAGCTTCTTTGCAGCAATGGGCAGCTATAAAAAGCAAGATCTGCTGGCGTTGGTTGCCGAAGATATCGAGTGGATCATTCCGGGCGAGGACTGGCCGCTGGCCGGCACGCATCGCGGGCACGCGGGATTGGTGGCTGTGCTTCAGAAGGCATCCGAAGAAGTGGAAATGACCTACCCACAGCCCCCGGAATTCTCGGCTCAGGGGGACCGCGTTTTTGTCGTCGGCATCGCGACGGGAAAATTCAAAGCGACGAGTAAATCTTTCAGGGACGATTGGGTCTTCGACATCACCGTTCGAGACGGCAAAGTAAGGCGCATCCGGGAGTATATCGACACGCAAGCCTTGGCGAGGGCCTCGCAGATGGACCAACGTTAAGGGAGATCCCCATGTACGACGAATCCAAGCTATCCGAGTTGATCCAGTTCGCGCGTGTCGATGCAGGCTCCATTGTCATTGACGTCTACCCTGGCGACGGCGACTGGACCCGTCGCTTCTCCGACATCGTGGGATCCGAAGGGCGGGTCTACAGCTTCGTGCCGGCCGAAGTCGCCCACTTCAAGAACGATCCGGTCGGCAGCATGCACACGCTTGCAAAGGAGCCGGGCCGAGAAAACGTTGAAGCCGTTTCGGCGGACCTCGTGGCGATGGCGGAGGTCACGCAGCCAGCGGATGTCCTATGGCTGCATCTGTTCTACCACGATCTTCACACCGCGCTGATCCAGGCGAAGGGTGCTTCGGCGACTCACTTCAATCGAGCCGTCTACGAGCGGTTGAAGCCTGGTGGGTTCTACGTCATCGTTGACCACGCCGCCGCCGCCGGGGCGGGCACAAGCGACGTTCAGTCGCTGCATCGCATCGAGCCTGCGTCCGTTCGCGAGGAGGTGCAGGCGGCCGGCTTCGTACTGGACGGGGAAAGCACCTTGCTCGCGAACAGGCACGATCCGCACGCAATCAAAGTGTTCGATCCATCGATCAAGGGCGACACCGATCGCTTCGCCTATCGGTTCGTGAAGCCTTGACTGTGAGTCATCCGCGCTACAATGAGTACAGCGCTCTCAAGCGTGGACGCGGATACTCCCCCGTCATTCCCATTCGATCGTGCCGGGCGGTTTGCTGGTGACGTCGAAGACGACGCGGTTGATGCCGCGGACTTCGTTCACGATTCTTCCTGCTGTGCGCGTCAGGAAATTCATGTCGAAGGGATAGACGTCGGCTGTCATGCCGTCGGTGCTGGTGACGGCACGCAACGCAACGACCTGGTCGTAGGTGCGATAGTCACCCATGACGCCGACGCTGCGCACCGGCAGCAGCACGGCGAAGGCCTGCCATATGGCGTCGTACAGGCCGGCGGTGCGGATTTCTTCGAGGTAGATCGTGTCGGCGCGACGCAGCAGGTCGAGGCCTTCCCTGGTGACTTCGCCGGGAATGCGAATCGCGAGGCCTGGGCCGGGGAATGGGTGGCGGCCGACGATGGCTTCTTCGAGGCCCAGTTCGCGCCCGAGGTCGCGCACTTCGTCCTTGAACAGTTCGCGCAGCGGTTCGACCAGTTTCATGCGCATCCGCTCGGGCAGGCCGCCGACATTGTGGTGCGATTTTATGGTGACCGAGGGGCCGCCCGTGACGCTGACGCTTTCGATCACATCCGGGTAGAGCGTGCCCTGTGCGAGAAAGTCGGCGCCGCCGATCTTCTTTGCCTCCTCCTCGAACACTTCGATGAATAGGCGGCCGATTGTCTTGCGCTTGGTCTCGGGATCGGTGACGCCAGCGAGGCCCGCCAGGAACAGGTCGCTCGCGTCCCGATGCACCAACGGCACGTTGAACCGGCCGCGGAAGGTGGCGACCACCTGTTCCGCTTCACCCGCGCGCAGCAGGCCGTGGTCGACGAAAATGCAGGTTAGCTGGTCGCCGATCGCCTCGTGGATCAGCACTGCGGCGACGGACGAATCCACGCCGCCCGACAGGCCGCAGATGACGCGGCCGTTGCCGACCTGAGCGCGGATGCGGGCGATTGCCGATTCGCGGAAGGCAGCCATCGTCCAGCTGCCGGAGCAGCCGCAGACATTATGCGCGAAATTCTGCAGCAGCTGTGCGCCATGCGGGGTATGGACCACTTCGACATGGAATTGCGTGCCGTAGATGTGGCGCTGTTCGTCGGCGATTGCGGCGAACGGAGCGCCTTCGCTGCTGGCGACAGCGGTGAAGCCGGGTGGCAGGGCGGTGACGCGGTCGCCGTGGCTCATCCACACCTGCTCGCGCGCGGCCGTCGTCCACACGCCGTGGAACAGGGCGCAATCGGCGACGATGTCGACATAAGCGCGGCCGAATTCCCGGAAGTCGCTGCCTTGGACCTCGCCGCCGAGCTGCTTCACCAGCGCCTGCTGGCCGTAGCAGATGCCGAGTATGGGCAGGCCGAGATCGTAGATCGCAGGGTCGGCGAGGGGCGCGCCTTCATCGGCGACGCTGGACGGTCCCCCGGAAAGGATCAGGCCACGCGGCGCGAATGTCCGGACGCGTTCGACAGACGCATCGAAGGGGAAGATTTCGCAGTAGACGCCGGATTCGCGCAGGCGCCGGGCGATGAGTTGCGTGACCTGGCTGCCGAAATCCAGGATCAACAGGCGGTCGGATGGTTCCATGCGGACTTGCAGCATAGAAGGCGGAAAAACGCCAGCTTGCCGTGCTTAGACCCATTCGACGAGGCTTCGCGCTTAGGCCTCTTCGACGACGGCTCCGCGCGCCTTGGACCATGCGACTGGGTTTTCCAGGAAGCGGCGCACTTCGGCTAAATGCTGCTCGGGGAAATAGTCGCGGTCCTTGCAGGCTTCCAGCACATCCCACCAGGTGCAGAGATGGTGCAGCTGGATGTCCATCTGAGACAACTTCTCGAGGCTGCCCGGGAACACGCCATAATAGAAGACGACGAAGGCGTGGTTGACGATGGCGCCGGCGTCGCGCAACGCCTGGGCGAAGCGGATCTTGGAACGGCCGTCGGTGGTCAGGTCCTCGACCAGCAGGGTGCGACGACCCTCGGGCACGTCGCCCTCGATCAGCGCGTTCTTGCCGAAGCCCTTGGCCTGCTTGCGGACGTACGCCATCGGCGTCATCAGCCGGTCCGCCATCCAGGCGGCGAACGGGATGCCAGCTGTCTCGCCACCGGCAACAACTTCGATCTGCTCGTAACCGACATGGCGGCTGATCTTCTCGACGCCCAATTCGCAGATTTTCGCCCGCGCGCGTGGAAAGTAGATGATCTTCCGGCAATCTATATAGACCGGAGATTTCCAGCCTGACGTCAGGGTGTAGGGTTCTGCCGGCCGGAAATTGAGCGCACCGATTTCGAGCAGGATGCGCGCCGTGGTGAGTGCGGCGTCCCGGTCCCAGTCGCTCCTGCGCTCATCCATGCTCGTCAATCCTTCCTTAAAGCCACGTTTTTGCAAGTTTGTGGGGCACTGCGGCAAGCCATGCAACGGGGGCTCGTCGGCGCCGTTGCGGCTGAATGCGGATGGGAGTAGCTTACCGGTTACTTGAGAGCGATTCGCAACTGGAGGCCTTGTGACCGAAATTGGGCGGCGATGCGAGCGAGCGGTGGTGACCGCATATCGCGAGCTGCGGCAATGCGGCACCGATGACATGGCCGCTTTTCAGAGTTGCACGACTTTGTACAGGATCCACCATCCGGAAGCCCCGATCACGGAGGCGCGTCGGCTGGTAGCTGAATGGATCGACCATCACGTGACGCGCGAAGCCAGTGGCCCGACGCCCGGCTGCGAGTGCTGAAGTAGCGTCGCGCGGCGTGCTGTAGGCGGTCGACCAGTTCGGTCGCTTGCTCAGCTCGTCGACCAGTTCGCTCGCTTGCTCAGCTCCTCTACTAGTTCGCTCGCTTGCTCAGCTCGACGAAATCGCGTTGTGCAGCACCCGTGTAGATCTGCCGGGGGCGCCCGATCCGTTGTGACGGGTCTTCCATCATTTCCTTCCACTGGCTGATCCATCCGACCGTGCGTGCCACCGCGAACAGGACGGTAAACATGCTCGTGGGTATGCCCATCGCCTTCAAAATGATGCCCGAATAGAAATCGACGTTTGGATATAGCTTCTTGCTGATGAAGTACTCGTCGTGTAGCGCGATACGCTCCAGCTCGAGGGCGAGATCGAGCAAGGGATCGTCCTTGATGCCCAGTTCGTCCAGCACTTCGTGGCAGGTGCGCTCCATGATCTTCGCGCGCGGATCGTAGTTTTTGTAGACGCGGTGGCCGAAGCCCATCAGGCGAACGTTGCTATTCTTGTCCTTCACCTTGGCGATGAATTCCGGAATTGCCTCCTTGGTGCCGATTTCAGCGAGCATTTTCAGCACCGCCTCGTTCGCACCGCCATGAGCGGGGCCCCACAGGCTGGCAATGCCGGCCGCGATGCAGGCGAATGGATTGGCGCCCGTGGACCCGGCCAGGCGTACCGTGCTGGTCGAAGCGTTCTGCTCGTGGTCAGCATGCAGGATGAGAATGCGATCCATGGCGCGCGCGAGCACTGGATTGACGTGGTATGGTTCTGCCGGAACCGCATTCATCATGTAGAGGAAGTTTTCCGCGTAACCGAGGTCGTTGCGTGGGTACATGAAGGGCTGGCCGAGTGAATACTTGTACGCCCAGGCAGCAATCGTCGGCACTTTCGCAATTAGGCGGAAAGCGCTGACCCGGCGGTGCTCCGGATTATTGACGTCGAGGCTGTCGTGGTAGAACGCCGACAATGCGCCGACCACACCGCAGATGACGGCCATGGGATGCGCGTCACGGCGGAAGCCGTTATAGAACTGGCGAAGCTGTTCATGGACCATCGTGTGCAGCAGAATGCCGCGCTCGAACTCGGCAAATTCCTCGTGCTTAGGAAGCTCGCCGTTCAGCAGCAGGTAGGCGACTTCGAGGAAGGTGGACCGCTCGGCCAATTGGTCGATCGGGTAGCCTCGATGCAACAGGATGCCTTCGTCGCCGTCAATATAGGTGATCTTGCTGTCACACGCAGCGGTGCCGCCGTAGCCGGGATCGTAGGTGAAGATCCCGAGGTCGCTATACAGCTTCCTGATGTCTGCGACTGCCGGCCCGATGGAACCTTCTATGAGGGGCAAAACTGCCGTTTTGCCGGAGCCGTCCATGGTCAGAGTGACAGATCCCGGCGCAGTGCCGCTCATATGCGTGTTCCTGTGACAAGGCGGCTGTGCCGCATTTTTCGGTAGATAAGGGTCGAACCGCGAACAAGGCAACCTTCGCACATGCAGCATGTCAGGGCGAGGCGGAGGCGTGCCTAGCATGGGAGGCGGTGACTCGACTCCGCAGTCGGAATAATGTTGCCAGCGACTCACCTAGAAGCAACGATGGGCGGAAATGATGTTCGGGGGAAAGCAGATGCGTTTCAAAGTCACTCAAGCCGGTCTCGCATCCAGCAGGTTGGCGCTGGCGGCCCTCAGCTTGGC
>CAZZVF010000018.1:11354-19303 GCA_964657355.1 uncultured Buchnera sp. | reverse complement strand
AGAAACCATCGCGGTGCCTGATGGCTACAAGCCGATCCTGCTTTTGCCTAAATGGTTGCCCGGCAATCATGGGCCGACGGGGCCTATCGCCTCCATAGCGGGTCTCACGGTGACAGGGGACGGCAAGCCCGTGGCCTGGCAGCGCGACAGCGTCGACATGGGCGCCTTCCACGTCGATGCGCCGGCCGGAACCCGGGCGATCAAGGTCACCTTCCAGTTTCTCTCGCCGATCGAGAACGGCATCGCGCGCGTGGTGATGACTCCGAACATGGTGGAGGTGGAGTGGCGGCCGGAAATCCTGTTCCCGGCCGGTTATTACCAGCGCGACATTCCCGTGCGGGCCTCGGTCAAGTTGCCGCCGGGTTTTCAATATGCCAGCGCATTGGAGACTGACCATGCGAGCGGCGGCGAGGTCACGTTCAAGCCTGTTCCGCTCGAGACGCTGCTCGACTCGCCCGTTCTGGCCGGCCGTTATTTCAGCCGTGTCGATCTCGCCCCCGGCGGCAGCGTGCCGGTATACCTGAACGTGGTGGCAGACCGCCCGAAAGACCTTGCGATCAAGCCCGAGGATTTGCAGGCGCATCGCAATCTGGTGCAGCAGGCAATCCGCAACTTCGGCAGCCAACACTACGACCATTACGATTTTCTGTTCTCCGTCAGTAGCGATATGGGAGAGATCGGACTGGAGCACCAGCGCAGCAGCGAAGTCGGCAGTAGCGAGCAGTATTTTACCGACCTACAGAAATCCGCACCCTCCCGCGACCTGCTGCCGCATGAATATACACACTCCTGGAACGGCAAGTTCATGCGCCCCGCCGACCTCTGGTCGCCGGACGAGCACAGCGTGCCGGAACGCGACAGCCTGTTATGGGTCTATGAGGGCCAGACCGATTACTGGGGACAGGTGCTGGCGGCCCGTTCGGCCATTCTGAACGCGGCTCAACTGCGCGACCTGCTGGCGCTCGAAGCCGCCGAGCTCGACCGTGCCACGCCGGGACGCGCATGGCGCAGCCTGCAGGATACCACGAACGACCCGATCATCTCGTGGCACAGAGCCTCGTCCTGGCGCAGCTGGTCGCGTTTCGGCGATTATTACCCGGAAGGCGTGCTGATATGGCTCGATGCGGACACGTTGATCCGTCAGTTGTCGGGCGAGAAGAAATCGCTGTCGGACTTCTCGCGCCTGTTCTTCGGCGTGGATAACGGCGATTGGACGACGCACACCTATACCTTCGACGACGTCGTGCGTGGTTTGAACCAGGTGCAACCCTATGATTGGGCCAGTTTCCTGCGCGCAAGGCTCGATGGCCACGGGCCCGGCGCGCCGCTCGACGGCATCACACGCGGTGGCTGGAAACTCACCTATACAGACAGCAAGTCGTCGCTCGAGAAAAGCTTCGATGGCCTCAGGAAAGCCACCGATCTGACCTATTCGCTTGGCCTCGCCGTAACGGCGGACGGCACTGTCCGCAGCGTCCTCTGGGGCGGCCCTGCCTTTGCGGCGGGCCTTGCTCCCGGCAACAAGATTGCCGCAGTCAACGGTCTGGCCATGGACGGTGTTGAGACGCTCACGGACGCCATCGCCGCCGCCCATTCCGGCGATGCACCGATCGAATTGCTGCTGCGCGATGGTGCGCGCTACCGCACCGTGTCGATCCAGTATCATGACGGGTTGCGTTACCCGCATCTCGAGCGCATTGCGAACACGCCCGACCGGCTGGGCGATATACTGGCGCCATTGAAGTAGTCGCCGCCGACGGCAATTTCGGCTTTATCAAATCGGCTCAAAACAGTCATTTAGCTGGCTGCACCCTAACGGCGGAACGTTCGCGGAATTCATGGTCGGACAGGTGGGACGGAGGCTGATTGCCTTCATCGTCGGAAATTTGCAGGGCTGCACCGGGGATGCCGAGATTTGCCGGGTCGCGGTAGCGGGCGCCGTAATGGTCGTCGGATAGCCGCGCGTGGCCCGGTCCGATCAGACGTTCGCGCAGTGTTTCGCCGGGCGTGTAGCGCTCCCGGAAGCGGCCGCGGCGGCGTAATTCCGGCACCACCAGCTCGATGAAATCGCGCGCCGTGGTAAAGCTGAGATATTGGATCAGGTTGATGCCGTCGAGGTCGTCCTTGTCCAGCCAGCCCTCGATCGCGTCCGCGACGACCTCCGGGGTGCCGGCAATGAAGTAACGGCCGTAATCCACAGATTGCAGTTGTGCGACCACCTCGCCGATGGTTTGCTCAGGCCGGAAACGCGGCGGTATCTGGTCCCAGCCGTCATCTTTGCGCGCGACGATATCGCCGATCTTTTCTTCCGGTGGATAACGCAAGTAGTCGATGCGGGACTGCGAATGTGCGAGGCGTGCCGCCACGCTCATATAGCGCCGATAGTCGTCGAGTTTTGCGGACACCTCGTCGGCGGTGCGCCCGACTATGATGGCCGCGGTGGTGATGAACTTGATGTGTTGCGGATCGCGCCCCGCCCCGCGAGTACGAGTCCGCATGTCGGCGATGTTGGCGCGGACCGCCTCGGCATTCATCCCGCCAGTAAATACAACCTCGGCATGCTTCGCTGCGAACGCCTTGCCGGCATTTGATCCTGTAGCCTGGAACAGCAAAGGCGTGCGCTGCGGGGATGGTTCGCTCAAATGTGGGCCCTGCACGCGGAAATGCGGGCCGGCATGGTTGATATAGCGCACTTTTGCGGGATCGGTGTAAATGCGGTGGTCGCGGTCCTGAATCACCGCGTCGTCGTCCCATGATCCTTCCCAGAGTTTGTAGAGTACGTCGAGATATTCATCGGCAATCAGATAACGCTGATCGTGCGGCACCTCGTTGTCCAAGCCAAAGTTGCGCGCTGCGTTCGGCAGGTAAGACGTGACGATGTTCCATCCAACCCGGCCTTTCGTCAGATGGTCCAGCGTGCTCATCCGGCGGGCGAACGCGAAGGGCGGTTCGTAGGTGGAAGAAAATGTCGCGCCGAAGCCGAGGCCCCTCGTTACCTGCGCCATCGCCGGAATCAGCAACAGCGGATCGTTGGCCGGAATTTGCATAGCCTCACGCAACGATGTCTCTGGGCCATTGCGAAACTCGTCGTATGTACCGACCACGTCGGCCAGGAAGATCGCGTCGAGCGAGCCGTATTCTGCCAGTTCCGCCAACTCGGTCCAGAAATCGAGGTCGTTGAAGCGATGGCGATTGTTGTCGGGATGCAACCACATGCCGTGGATGATGTGACTGACGCAGTTCATCTCGAACAGGTTGACGTGCAGCTGCTTTTTCATTTGTCCGGCAAACCCGCGGCAGCGCGTCGGTCAGCGCTACATCAGTTTGTCCAGCGTTAGCGGCAGGTCACGCATCCGCTTGCCGGTGGCGTTGAACACGGCGTTGGCGATTGCGGCGCCGGTGCCGGTGATGCCGATCTCGCCGATGCCATGCGCGCCCATTGGCGTGTGCGGATCGGGAATGTCGGTCCAGATCACGTCGATCTCAGGCACGTCGAGATGCACGGGGACATGGTATTCGGCGAGGCTCGGGTTCATGACGCGGCCGTTTCGCTCGTCGAACTGCGTGTCCTCCATCAGCGCCAGGCCGATGCCCATGATGATGCCGCCGCGGAACTGGCTCGATGCGGTCTTCGAATTGAGGATACGGCCGCAGTCGAACGAGCCCAGGAAGCGGCTCACCCGTATCTCGCCGGTGACGGCGTTGACCCGCACTTCGCAGAACATCGCGCCGTGGGAATGCATCGACCAGTGCTGCGTCTCCATCGGCGGGGGAGCGGCCGCCTCGACGACCACCGTTTCGCGACCGGCCCGGCTGAGGATCGACACGTAGCTCTCGTGCCGATCCGGCTCGTCGAGCTTGCCCAGGCCGCCGTCTATGCCGCCCACCTCGTCAGCGCCTATCCCGGCGAGGGGCGAGCTGTTGCCAGCCAGCTTGAGCAGTTCCGCAACCAGTGCGTGATGCGCCGCAATCACCGCCGCGCCGATCGAGGCGGTCTGCTGCGAGCCGCCGGCAAGCACGACACCGGGCATAATCGAGTCGCCGTAGGCGAACTTGACCTGGTCCATCTCCAGTCCGAGACGTTCGGCGACGACCTGGGTCTGTGCCGTCGCAGTACCCATGCCCATTTCATGCGCGGCCACTTCGACCAAAGCGCGCCCGTCTTGCGTCAGGGTGATGCGCGCTGCCCCGCCCGGCATGCGGTAATAGGGGTAGGTCGCCGTGGCACAGCCCTGGCCGACGAGCCACTCGCCGTCACGAACCGTGCCTGGCTGCGGGTTGCGCTTGCTCCAGCCGAAACGCTCGGCCCCGGTGCGCCAGGCCTCCACGATGTTGCGGGTGGAGAAGGGCGTTCCTTCTGTCGGATCCTTTTCCGGCTCGTTGAGGATGCGCAACTCGATAGGATCGACGCCGAGCGCGGCTGCCATCTCGTCGACCGCGCATTCCAGCGCGAACGTGCCCACCGCCTCGCCGGGCGCGCGCATGAACGTGTTCGCCAGCATGTCCATGTAGGCGACCTCCACGTCCAGCTTGAAGCTGCCGGCAGCATAGGCACCCCGCGTCGGCAGGATGAACGGCTCGGGCAGCGCGTTGTGACGGGTCATCGCTATCGTGCCGGTGTGGATGATGGCGGTAAAACGGCCGTCGGCTCCGGCGCCGATCGCGAGCCGCTGCTCGGTCACGGTTCGGCCGCCGACCATGCGGTAGACACCTTCGCGCGATAGGGCGATGCGGACCGGCCGGCCCGAGAGCTTTGCAGCAGCCGCACCGAGCACCTGATGCTGCCACAGCGTCTTGGAGCCGAAACCGCCGCCCACGTAAGGCGAGGTCACGTGCACCTGTTTCTCGTCGATACCGAAGATGTGCGCCAGCGACCACGCGGTATGCGCGACCGCCTGTGACGCGTCATGCACCATCAGCGCGTCGTCGTGCCAGGCCAGCGTCGTGGCGTGCGGCTCGATGGCGTTGTGGGTGTGGCGTGGCGTCGTGTACTCGACATCGACCTTGACTGGAGCCGTAGCCAGCGCCGCCTCCGCGTCGCCGATTTCCTGCTTGAGCGGCTGTCCCATGAACATGCCGGGGTCGGTGCCATGCGCCTTGGCACCGGCGAAGGACGTGATCGCGGGCTCCGTTTCGTAGGTCGCATGGATCAGGGATTTGGCGTGGTCCGCCTGCTCCTGAGTTTCTGCCAGCACGACCGCGATCGGCTGGCCGTTCCAGTGGATGCGGTCGTCCTGCATGACCGGCAAGTTGTCGCCCCCTGCCGCTTTCTCGGCGGTCATGAACAGCGGCATGTTCTGCATCCGCGGCGCGTTCCGGTAAGTCATGACCAGCACGACACCGGGCGCTGCTTCGGCGGCACCGGTTTCGAGGGCGGCGATGCGCCCCTTCGGCACGGTGCTGAACGCCACCGCCGCATAGACCATGTGCTCGAGCGGGAATTCCGCCGCGAACTTTGCGCGACCCTGAACTTTGAGCCGGCCGTCGATGCGTGAAATTGGCGCGCCGATCAGGCCGTGCTTGTTGCGGATGAGCGGATCGGGCTTGCCACCTGGCAGCCAGCTGTCCGGCGCAAGCTCGATCGCCTTCTTCATGACGGACTGCGTGGCCCCTTGAACGGCTGCCTTGGCGTTTTCCACGATGCTCATGCGGCGGCTCCAGCCAGGTCTTCGAGAACGGCGGTGATAAGGCGCTTGGTGAGTTCGATCTTGAACCCGTTGTCGCGGAGCGGTGCGGCGTCGGTGAGTTCCGCTTCGGCGGCGGCGCGGAACGCCTGCGCGTTGGCCGGGCCGCCTCGCAGCGCATCCTCGGCCTTGCGGGCGCGCCATGGCTTGTGCGCGACGCCGCCCAGGGCCAGCCGGATTTCCTTGACGGTGCCTGCTTCGAGCTCGAGCACGGCTGCCACCGAAACCAGGGCGAAGGCGTAGCTCGCCCGGTCGCGCACCTTGCGGTAGGTCGAGCGTGCTCCCTTGGGCAATGCGGGGAGCTCGATCGCGGTGATCAGCTCTCCGGCCTTCAGCTCCGTCTCGACTTCCGGATGGCTGCCAGGCAGGCGGTGCAGGTCGGCGAGCTTCCGACTGCGGGTGCCGCCAGCGCTCTGGAGATGGACGATCGCGTCGAGAGCGGCGAGCGCAACGCACATGTCGGACGGATGGGTCGCGACGCAGGCGGGCGACGCGCCGAGGATGGCGTGGATGCGGTTGAAGCCGTCTACTGCGTCGCAGCCCTGGCCCGGATTGCGCTTGTTACAGCGCGAACCCTCGTTGTCGTAGAAATAGGTGCAGCGGGTGCGTTGCAGGATGTTGCCGCCCACCGTCGCCATGTTGCGGATCTGCCCGGAGGCGCCGGCCATGATCGCGCGGGTAAGCACCGGGTAGCGGCTGCGAATGGTGCGATGCTCGGCGAGCTTTGTGTTCCGCGTCGCGGCGCCGATCAACAGGCTGCCGTCCTCGCGTTCCTCGATGCTGGAGGACAGCCCCGTTACGTCGACCAGTGCTGTGGGCTGCTCGATCGTCTCGCGCAGCAGATCGACCAGGTTAGTGCCGCCGCCAAGATATTTTGCAAGGTCATCGGCGCCGAGCCGCACCGCTTCCGTGGTGTCGCTCGCACGTGCATAGCTGAACGGGGTCATTCCGCCGCCTCCGCGTAGGTTCCGGCAATTGCCGCAATGATGCCGTTATGCGCGCCGCACCGGCATAGATTGCCGCTCATGCGTTCGCGCAGCTCCTCATGCGTGCTGGCGACCGTGTCGGAGAGCAAATCGGCCGTGAGCACGCTCGGCACGCCGCGTGCCAGTTCGGCCGCCATACCGACAGCCGAGCAGATCTGCCCGGGCGTACAGTAGCCGCACTGAAAGCCGTCATGCTCGATGAAGGCCTGCTGCAAGGGGTGCAGGCCGCCTTCACCCGCCAGCCCTTCTATCGTGGTCACGTGGCACCCTTCGTACTGCACCGCCAGCGCCAGGCAGGAGAGGATGCGTTCGCCGTCGACCAGCACGGTGCAGGCGCCGCACGCGCCCTGGTTGCAACCCTTCTTGGTGCCGGTCAGGTGCAGCGTTTCGCGCAACAGATCGAGCAGCGAGACGCGCGGGTCGGCCGGCACGACAGTCTCGGTTTCGTTGATCCTGATAGCCATGGTCGCCCTCCTAGCCCGTATGGTGCTTAACCTGCATAGGCCAGCACTGTTCCGCAGCGCTGTCGTAGCACTCGATGGCGGGCGGGTCTTTGGCACAGCCGCCCCGTCGGAGACCGGCAAGGTCGCCGTCCGCCGCGTTCTATGGACGCTGATTTGATCATCGAAGGTCGTGTTGGCGAGGTGGTCGTCAACGTTACTTCGCCAGAAGACAGCGCGCTTTCAGGCGCACCATCTCGTGGCGGATAATCGTCGTAAACTTTAAAAATGCGCTGAGACACCTTTACTGAGCGGTGCCGCCGACGCCTTTGTTAATCGCACGAGCGTATTGCTTTACCTGGCTGGTGCCCACGATCTGGTCGAGGATCCAGACCCAGCCGCCCGTGATGCCGCATTGCGAATGCCACTGCTTCATCTGCGCCTGCGTTTGCGCCGGCGTTAGATAGGGCTGTGCAGAGGTCTGGTCGGAGATGCCTGGAAACACCGGAACCTTGCCGAAAGTCCAACCGGAACACGGGCTGTTTCCCCCACCGCCGGCGAAGGTCTGCAGATGAATGCCGTCCACCAGCCCGGAGGTTTTCGCGTTGATCTGGGAGACCACGGAGATCCAGTAGTTGTTGTTGGTGTAGGGATTCATCGTGACCTTGTAGCCAAGCTTGCCCAACATGCTGGCGAACTTGACTGTCGACTCCGCGTCGTAGCCATGCTCGTCGTCAAAATCGATTGCATCCACCGGCACCGCCTTTTTCAGTGCGGCGAAATCCTTGTAGAGAATGCTGTCGGGGCCGGTTCCCTGCGAGTCGATCAGCGCCTTGACG
>CAZZVF010000018.1:0-11344 GCA_964657355.1 uncultured Buchnera sp. | reverse complement strand
AGTATGGACGAGCTCCCGTTGACGCCGTTCGAGATCAGCGCCTTGACGTCCTCGAAATCACCGTAGTTGGACGAGCCGACGCTGAAGGTGATGCGGGTTACGGAGCCCTGCTTGATCTTCTTCAGCTCTGCCGGAAATTTCGGGTAGGTCTTGTTGCCGATGTAGACGCCTTTCGACGTCAGCGGAAACTCGCCATTGAGGTTCAGATCGCCAGCGCTGTTGACCTCGACACTCCATACGATGAGCTCGTTGAAACCGGATTTCTTCAGCTCGCCGACGTTGTTCGGATTTTGTTTGTAGATCGGGCCGCCCCCGAGAATGCCGACATAGCCGGAAGGTGCTGCCGCGGCGTGGCCGGATGCGGCAACGCCGAGCAGCATCAGCGCCCACGCAGTGCTACGCCCGTTGCGTTTCTCGGGTATCCGCCCAAGGCGTGCCGATCCCTGCACAGTTGCATTTGCAGTCATGTGATAACCCTTTTTGAGCGATGTTTTGCCGGTGGAATGCGACTTAGCCGAGACCCGGCGTGGCCTGACCCTACAGGCGTGCGCCTGCCGCCTCCAGCATCTCCAAGCAAATGGAAGAACATCGTTCCCGCTTCACACGACGCGAAACGTCCCAGCCGCGACAGTCAGGGCCCATGCAACTTAAGGTTGTAACTCACGGCGCTTAGCTCTCGGCTTTGGTTAGGGCGCCATCCGATACAACGCGCAGAGTTTGTTGCCGTCGGGATCGCGGAGGTAGGCGAGATAAAGTGGCCCGGCGCCACCTTCGCGAACGCCCGGCGGGTCCTCGACCGCGCTGCCACCATTCTCGACGCCTGCCTTGTGCCACGCATCCGCCTGCTCGGGGCTGTTCATGGCAAAGCCGATCGTGCCGCCGTTCGCGTGGGACGCCGGTGCGCCGTCGAGCGGTTTGCTCACCAAGAAGACTGCGCCATTGTGGATGTAGACCAGACGTCCCTTTTCGTCGGTCACACCTGGCTGGGCACCGAGTGTTTCAAACAGGGCGTCGTAGAAGATTTTTGCTCGGGCAAGATCGTTGCTGCCGACCATCATGTGGCTGAACACGCGTTTCTCTCCTGTGTCGCTGCATCCTGGGCTTAGCGCGCCCGCTGGCGATCTTCCCCATACACCACGAACCAGCGGCATCAACCTTGGCCGTGTAGACCCGGGTTGGTTCCACGCGAGGACTCGTCAGCCGCGGCGCTAACCGTGCGCCGCGACCGCCCGATGCGGCAGTTTCCAACCGGGCCGGATGAAATGGCAGGTGTAGCCGTTGGGAATGCGCTCCAGATAATCCTGATGCTCTGGCTCAGCTTCCCAAAAATCGCCCACGGGTGCGAGTTCCGTCACGACCTTGCCCGGCCATAAGCCTGAAGCATCGACGTCGGCGATGGTGTCTTCGGCGACGGCCTTCTGTACCGTGTTCGCATAGAAAATCGCAGAACGGTAGCTCTCGCCCCGGTCATTGCCCTGGCGGTCCTTCGTTGTCGGATCGTGAATTTGAAAAAAGAATTCGAGCAGGTTGCGAAAGCTGGTGCGCGCCGGATCAAACATGATCTCGATCGCTTCGGCGTGATTGCCATGGTTGCGATAGGTGGCGTTGCGCACGTCGCCGCCGGAGTATCCAACACGCGTCGACGTGACTCCTGGGAGCTTCCGGATCAGGTCCTGCATGCCCCAGAAGCAGCCCCCTGCCAAAACCGCACGCTCGATAGTCATGTCACTTCCTCCACTTGGGGCAGATAGTCGCCATAGCCTTCCGCCTGCATATCGTCGCGATGGACGAACCGCAGCGAGGCCGAGTTGATGCAGTAGCGCAGGCCACCCTTGTCCGGCGGACCATCCTCGAACACATGGCCGAGGTGGCTATCGGCATGCCTGGAACGCACCTCGGTCCGGATCATCGCGTGGGACAAATCCCTGATTTCCGATACGTTCGCCGGTTCGATCGGCTTGGTGAAGCTCGGCCACCCGCAGCCCGACTCGTATTTATCGGCACTGGCGAACAGCGGCTCGCCGGAGACGATGTCCACGTAGATGCCCGGCTGCTTGTTGGCGAGCAGGGCGCCGGTTCCGGGGCGTTCGGTCCCGCTTTGCTGCGTCACGCGATACTGCTCCTGCGTCAGCGCCGCGATCGCCTCCTCGGTCTTGTGGTAGGTCGGCATGTCAGGTCTCCTCTGCGTGCGGAGATCGTGACGGCATGCCGCCTTGTCGAGTGCCGGCCTGTCGGGTGCCTAGGAGATCAGGAGAGGCGAACTTCCGCAATGCCGTTCGTGCTCCGGTAGTCCGTGTTCATGCTCTCGAGCCTATCTGATCAGATAATTGCTGGCCCGGCACAATTCGACTGCATTGACGCGGGGTGGCGTCCCACTCGGCAGATGTCGGAACGATGTTGCTCGCGGTTCTCCCGGACCGGACGGCTTCTCTCTGAAAATGAAACGAGGAATGGCATGACAGTTTTGAGCAGGATCACAGCGATTGTCGTTGTGGCCGCAGCAGCTTCGACAGCGATACACCATCCGGCGCATGCGCAAACCGCAGGGACGTATTCGGGAACACAGGCGAATGGCGCCAACCTGAGCGTGACGGTTGGCATGGACCCGAACAACGGAGCGCTCGCGATCACCGCACTCAACGTCGGGATCATCGGCGACTGCAATCCCGGCACGACGACGGTCAACACCAGCTGGGGGCTTGGGCTCAACCAGGATCTCACGGGGCGTTCAGCGAAGGTAGTCTACAGCTTCAACTATCTCTACACGGAGGTTTCGCTGAAATTTTCAGGAAGCTCGGTGACGGGAACCGTGACGAGCTACACGCCGATCTTTGCAAGCGTCGACAGCGGGCGTCCGAAGAAGGCCGTGTTCTGCACGTCACCGAAGCAAAGTTTCACCGCAACGCTCGGCGCCCCACAAGCCGCCTCGCACACTCCGCGGGGCATCGCCTACTAGCATCGCTACAATGCACCGTTCAGCACGAGCAGCGCCACGGCGTGCGTTCTGCTGCTCGTCGCGAGCCGCCGCTTGACGCGTTCCACGTGAAAATGGACGGTGGCCGGGGAGATCGACAGGAGCTGCCCGATCTCCCAATCGGTTTTCCCTGCTGCCACCCACTCCATGCATTGTGCCTCCCGAGAGGAGAGGCTCGGCGCCGGCGACGAACTTTCGCCAAGACCAGGGGTGCCGCGGCACCGTGCGTGAAGCGCCAGCGACATCACCCAGAAGAGAGAGATTTCGGCCGGTTTGAGGTCCAAAGGCTGCATCGAGGCGAGGCTGACGACGCCCTGGTAGCCGGCCGGGCCATGGACGGGAACGACGAGCCCGTCCGCCCAGCCGTATTCGTAGGCGATCGCGAGCAACTCTTCCGATCGCTCCCCTTGGCCGCGAAAAGCCACCAGTTCGTGCCACAGAAAGGGTGCCATGCGGCGTTGCGCTTCCAGGATGACCGGGTCTTCGAAGAACACCTGGCGTTCATTGTAGAAGGCTATCCAGTCGGCCGGCCATGTATTGAAGTAGAAGCGGTAGGCACGGGTTCGCCCGATGCCCGTCCAACCGCCGCCCGCCCCGCTGGCGAATCCGAACTCCCGCGCGATGCCGAAGAACTCGTCCACCAGCTCCGACACGTCTGCGGCCGATCCGCATTGCTCGATGAGGCGCAGCCCGCGGTCGTAGCGCATCGTCATCCCTCTCGCATCTTCTCCTGCCCGGCAGACCGCTACAAGGTCGGAACGGCAATGGCGAGGCTGCTAGCGGGCGGCGGGTTCTCGGGCTGACGAACGTCAGAGGTAAGGCAGCATGAGCCGGGCCGCCGCATCGCGCAGACGCTCCCACGCTGTGCGGCCCTGAAGTTCCTCCAGGCTGAGTGCGGCCCCCCTGCAGCCTGCCATGAACCGGTCTAAGGCTGCCGCCACTGCCGGCTCGTAGCATTCGATACATAACTCGAAATTCAAGCGAAACGAGCGGATATCCCAGTTGCAGCTTCCGACAAGGCTCCAGCGTCCGTCGACCGTCATGATCTTGGAATGACGAAATGGCGGCGGGCAGCGCCAGATGGCGACGGAGTCGGCCAGCAGCGGCGCCACGTCCGCCCGCATCGCCCAATCGACAAGTCTATGATCGCTCTTCTGCGGCACGACGACGTGCACGGAAACGCCGCGCATCGCAGCGAGCGAGAGGGCGGTGACGAGCCTGTTATCCGGCAGGAAGTAGGGCGTCATGATCGCAATGCTTTCGCGCGCGCAGGCGACGGCCTGCAGCATGGCGAATTCTATTTTCTCGATGTCCTCGTCGGGGCCGGAGGCAATCACGCGCGCCGGCGCCGAACCGTTGCCAGCGACCTTCGGAAACCACGCCGCGCCGTCGAGGTCCTCATCCGTCGCGAACGTCCAGTCCTGCACAAAGGCTTCCACAAGCTGGCAGACAACAGGTCCTTCGAAGCGAAAATGGGTATCCTGCACAGGAGTTTTCGTATGTTCGGAGCGGACGTTCTCGTCACCGATGTTCATGCCGCCTGTAAACCCCGTCGTACCGTCGACAACCAGGACCTTCCTGTGCGAACGGAGGTTCAGAAACGGCATGCGCCACGGCAATGGTGAGTGGAGAAAGCGCGCAGCTGGAACGCCTTTGCGGCGCAAGCGATGATACGCGGCAGAGAGCAACCAGCCACCACCTATACCGTCGATCAGCACGCGTACGGCGATGCCGCGTTCCTGTGCGGCTGCCAGCGCATCGATGAACTTGCCGCCCCATTTATCGTCATGGAATATGTAGGACGACAGGCCAACGCTGTTTTTTGCGTTCGCGATCGCCGCCAGCATCTGCGGATAGGCGTCATCGCCATCCTGGTAAATGCAGACGTCGTTCCCATCCACCACCGGGCGGCCGGTGAGGCGCCTGATCCCACGTTGAAGCGGTTCGAGGTGATGTTCGGCCTCAGCCGCATGCGCGTCCTCCTGCCTGCCTTCCAATTTGCGGGTGTCCGGCCGTAATTTACGAGCCCGGCGGCGAACGCGGTTCACGCCGAACATGAAGTAGGTGAGCGCACCGGTAATTGGCGCAAACCAGGCAAGCCCAATCCAACCCGCGGCTGATGCCGTCTCGCGTTTTCGTAGCAGCACGTGCACGGTGACCAGTACGGCGACGATAAAGCCGAGCGGGACCGTGATTTCCTTACGGTCCTGCAGGAAAAGATACCAGAGATCATCCATAGTTCAGCCTCGCAGACACGATCAGGAGCACGTTTGAGAACCGCATGCCAGAGCGCCACGGGTGTGATGGATCACCGCAAACCCTGCTGGGCATCGGGTTGCCGCAGCCGGTCGGGTGGGCATGCTTTGACCGTGGCTCCTGAATGCGGCCAGACACGCCAGCACGATTTCGCCCATGACGCTCGCTTGGCGCGACGCCTGGCGGTGGCGCTGGGCAAGCGCGCGGCACCGATCATGATGATAAGCCGGACCAGGACCGATGACAGCAGCGCTCGGTGGAAGGGACGGATGCCCGTATCGGATCGACGCGTGCCCCACGGATAATGACACAGGGCCATTGAAGCCGCCTTGCTTCGCCACCACGCCGAAGCGAGGAGATCAGCCCTCGGCTTCTTCCTTTTTCAGCAGGGCTTCGTCGATCTGGGTCAGCAGCTGTGGAAAATCCACCGGCTTCGGGTGATAGTCGTCGCAGCCCGCCGCAAGCGCTTTGGCCCGATCTCCCGCCATCGCATGGGCCGTCAGGGCAATGATCGGGGTGCGATCCGACTGGGCTCGCAGGTTCTTCGCGACAGTCCAGCCGTCCATCACCGGGAGGTCCATGTCGAGCAGAACGATGTCCGGCTTCTCTGAGCCGACCTGTTGCAAAGCCTGTTGCCCATCATGGGCCAGAACCACCTCGAAGCCGCGCCGCCGCAACCTGCGGGACAAAAAGTCCCAAAGTTCCTCATGGTCCTCGACGAGCAGTATCTTTGTCATGGCGGCTTGTACGCTGCGCAACCCATTTCGTTCCGGTGCGCCGGGGCGCAACGCCTTTCGTTCCAGGGCGCTGGCTGATCGGGCTGGGCGAGGGACCTTTCTTCCCATTCGCGTGTTAATCACTCAGGCTTGAACGGCTAACTCTCCCAGGAGCCTCCGCGCGTGCTTCAGTCAGGCTCAGATAGCGTCATCCTTGCCGAACCCAATTCCGGAAAATCGCTGTTGCAGGCGCTCAATGCGGGCGCCGTCATCGTCGCAGCCCTCTATTTCGGACAGCAACTGCTGGTTCCGCTGGTGCTCGCGACGCTCCTGGCGTTCGTGCTGGCGCCGGTTTGCGTGATCCTGCAGAAGGTCAGGATACCGCGGGTGGGCGCCGTGATCGTCGCCGTGGTGCTTGCCTTCTCGGTCATCGGTAGCATCGGCATGGTGGTTGGCCGGCAAGCGGCGGTGCTGACTGGCAGCCTGCCGGCCTTTCAGGCGACGATCGAGGCGAAGTGGATGGCACTCGCCACCGGCAACGGCATGCTGCGGCACATCGTCGGCAGTGCCGGGGCGCATGCTCCAGGCAAGGGTGCGGCAGGCACGCTCGGGCTCGATGGCGCCAATACGCTGACGATCGCGCGCGAGGTGGCGACGCCGCTGCTTGGCCCGCTTTCGACGGCGGGCATCGTGCTGATCTTCACCATCTTCATCCTGCTTTACAGCGAGGATCTGCGCGACCGGCTGGTGCGCCTTGTCGGGCGGCGCGACCTGCACCGCACCATCCTGGCAATGAATGACGCGGCGCGGCGACTGTCGCGCTATTTCCTGTTCCAACTGGCATTGAACGCAAGTTTCGGCACGTTGATCGGGCTGTGCCTGTGGGGCGTCGGGCTGCCGAACCCGGTGCTGTGGGGTATCCTGTCCGCGCTCATGCGGTTCGTGCCGTTCATCGGCACATTCATCGCCTTGTTGCCGCCGCTTGTCCTGGCGCTCGCAGTGGCGCCGGGCTGGTCCATGGCCTTTGCGGTGGCCGGTCTGTTCATCGTCAGCGAACTTGTGATGGGCCAGGTGGTCGAACCGCTGATCTATGGCCACAGCACGGGCTTGTCGCCGATTGCGGTCATTGTCGCGACCGCCTTCTGGGCGTTGTTGTGGGGCCCGGTCGGTCTGTTGCTAGCAACGCCGCTTACCGTGTGCCTTGTGGTCATCGGCCGCCACGTGGAGCCGCTGGCCTTCCTCGACGTGATCTTCGGCGACAGCTCGCCGCTCGAGCCGGCGGAGACTTTCTACCAGCGCGCTCTGGAAGGAAACGCCGCGGTGATGGTCGCCGGCGCCCGGCAACGCATCGCGGAGACCTCGTTGGCCGAGTACTACGACACGGTGGCCTTGAGCGGCCTCGCACTGGCGCAGGGCGATCTGTCGCGGGATGCGCTGGCGTTCGAACGGCTGGAGTCAATCCACACGCAGATCGGCTCGCTCCTGACGATCGTTGCCAACACGAGCATCACCCGGGATCTTCGCACGGGTATCGTCGGCGCCATTCCAGAACCATGGTCCGCGGAGGGATCGATCATCTGTATTCCCGGCCGCGGGCAACTCGACGATCTCGCGGCCGGGATGGCGGTACAGGTTCTTGCCAATGCCGGTTTCGGCGCGCGGGTCGAAGATAACCTCGTGCTCGGAGCCGGCAAGGACACGGCGCCCGACTTTGCACGTGTACGACTGTGCTGCCTTTCGCTGCTTGAAGAAGGGAATACCGCCTCGGGTATCAGGTATTTCATCTTGCGCATGCGCAAGCGCATGCCGGACGCCATCGTGGTGGTCTGCTTGTGGCACGCTGTTGCGACAAGTCCGCTGCTGTCGGAACTGCGTGTCGACGGCAAGATGGATCACGTGATTCTCTCCATCGGCGAATTGCTGGCACTTGTCCGCGCTGTTTCTGCCCGGCGTGACCACCCGGCGGCGACAATGCAAACGCCCGTGGAATTGACCGACATCGAGGAATGGGCCGCGTCATGAGCGACGAGCCGGTGCAGCCCTGGCGCAACCGCCTGCGGCTCGAGCTGAAGACAATAGCCGCAGCACTATTGTTCGTGCTCGGCCTCGCTGCAGTGACCATCTACGTGGTTGCGGAGCGCAGGCTCGCTGCGTCGGTCGCCGCGGAGAATGCACATATCGTGGCCGCCTCTCGTTTGCTGTCGGCCCTGAAGGACGTCGAGACCGGCGAGCGCGGCTTCATCGTCACGGGCGAGGAGAACTACCTGCAGCCCTACATTGCCGGACTTGCCAGGCTCGATGATGATTTGCGCGAAGTGTCTGAAACAGGATTGACGGCCGACATTCACGCGAAAACAGATGCCGCGGCCAATTTGCCGGCCTTGGTGGCAGCCAAGCGCGACATCGCCGAGCGCGCGGTGGCGCTGCGCCGGTCGCGGGGTGAACAAGCTGCACGCGCCCTGATGGAGGATGCCGGCGACAAGACGACGATGGACGGGGCGCGCAGCGCGATCGCCGACGTTCAGCAGGCATCGCAGGACCGGATCGAGGAACGCCAGAAGCTGGAAAGCAGGGAGGCAGCAATCCTCCTGACCATCGCGATCATCGCACTGCCCCTGGGCTTCGGCAGCATCGTCTTCATTTCTTTGCGCAGGCGGCAATCCGAGCAGGAAAGCCGGACCAGGCTGTCGGGAGTGCTCGACAATGCGCCGGTAGGACTGGGGTTTCTTGATCGGTCGCTAAGCATTCAGCACATGAACCGAGCCCTGCTGACGATGAACGAGGCTGCCCTCGGTGCGCAGGTCGGCGGCAGTCTATGGAGTGTTCTACCCGGCCTTCGAGCCGAACTTGAACCACGGATCCGCCAGGCTTTCACGTCCGGCAAGCTGATCCGCGATATCGAGGTGCAGGCTGTCGCCCTGAACCAGGGTGTTCCCACTCAGGCGTACACTCATCATTTTTTGTTCAGCTTCTTTCCGCTGGCGCGCGCGGATGGCGGCCCCGGTAGCGATGGGGCGGGCCTCGTGGTCACCGACGAGACCCGCCGCAAGCAGAGCGAGCGGTTGGTGCGGGAGAGCGAGGAACGGTTCCGCACGCTGGTCGATGCCAGTGCCTCGATCGTCTGGGTCGCGTCCGCGGCGGGAGATTTCGAACAGCCGCAACCCGGATGGACATCGTTCACGGGCCAGGACTTTGCTGCGTTGCGCGGCGGTGGATGGATGGACAGCGTGCACCCCGAAGACCGGGAGGCGACGGCGACTCAGTGGCTCGAGGCGACAGGAGCGCGCGCGCCGTACAGGTTCGAGCACCGTCTGCGCAGGGCGGACGGCGAGTGGCGCTGCATGTCCGTCAGGAGCGTGCCGATCATCGAGGACGATGGCAGCGTACGCGAGTGGGTCGGCACGCATACCGACATCACGGAGCGCCGCACTGCGGAAAATGAACTGCTTGCGGCAAAGGAGACGGCAGAGGCGGCTAACCGGGCCAAGAGCCAGTTCCTGGCGAACATGAGCCACGAATTGCGCACGCCGTTGTCGGCGGTGATCGGCTACAGCGAAATGCTTGAAGAAGAAATGGAGGATTGCGGACAGACTGAGCTCATCGGCGACGTGCGCAAGATCAACAGTAACGCACATCATCTGCTCAAACTCATCAATGATGTGCTCGATCTTTCCAAGATCGAAGCTGAACGCATGACCACTTACGCCGAGGATATCAATGTCCCCGAGCTGCTGCGTGATGTGGCCTCGACGGTCGAGGCGCTGATTGTCAAGAAGGGCAATGAACTCGTGCTAGATCTGGGTGAGGATCCGGCGGCACTCGGCGACATGCACACCGACCAGGTGAAGCTGCGCCAATGCCTGTTCAACCTCATCAGCAACGCCGCGAAGTTCACGGAGAACGGTTGCATCAGCCTCCGCGCACGCCGCAGCGGCGGCATGCTCGAATTCGCCGTGACCGACAGCGGCATCGGCATGACACAGGAGCAGCTGGACCGGCTGTTCGAGCGCTTCACCCAGGCTGACGCGTCGACCACCCGGCGGTTCGGCGGCACCGGCCTGGGCCTGGCGTTGACGCGGGCGTTCTGTCGGCTGCTCGGCGGTGACGTGAATGTCACCAGCGAAGTGGGCCACGGTTCGACCTTCACCATGCGTCTGCCGGCCGTGCTGAGCGAAAGCGACGAGAGCGGCTCGCCCGATCTGCCGCACGCGCCGGTCGCGACCGACCGCCAGCTCGTTTTGGTGGTCGACGATGATGCAAACCAGCGTGATCTGCTCACGCGTTTTCTGGAGCGGGAAGGTTTTGCCGTAAGGACCGCTGCCGATGGGCGGGCTGGCTTGGCATTGGCAAAGAGCCTGCGGCCGCGCGCCATCCTGCTCGACGTCATGATGCCGCAAATGGATGGCTGGTCCGTGTTGACCGCGCTCAAGGCGGATCCTGCCGTTGCCTCCGTTCCTGTCATCCTCGTCACCTTCGTGAACGACCCGGCGCTGGGATCCTCGCTCGGTGCAGCCGATCTCATCCCGAAACCGGTGAACTGGGAGCGGTTGAAGGGCGTGATGGAACGTTTTCGTGGCGATGGCGCCGTGCTTGTCGTAGACGACGATGCCGATGCGCGCGCGCGGCTGCGCACGGTTCTGCAACGCAATGGCTGGACGGTGTCCGAAGCGGCCAACGGCAAGCAGGCGCTCGATCAGGTCGCGCGTTCGGTGCCGCAGCTTATCCTGCTCGATCTCACCATGCCAGTCATGGACGGGTTCACCTTCCTGCACGAGCTGCGCGGACGGCCTGAATGGTGCGACATTCCGGTCGTTGTATTGACCGCGCGCGACCTGTCGGCGGATGACCGCAAGCGCCTCGACACTGTGGACCGCGTGTTCAGCAAGGGACGCACGAGCCTGCGCGACCTGGCTGGAGAGGTGCTTGCTCTTGCAGGCCCCGCTTCTGCGGCATCCAGTGCTCCGGAACAGGCTGCCGGCGGGAAAACTGAGGCGGGAACTGGGCTGCGGCCTTGATCCGGCTGTCCCGATTGCGCAAGGCCAATGCGACAAATGACGAGGTTGTGCGTTCCAGCCGTGGACAGGGCAAGGGCGCGTCATGGATCTCAGTCAAATCAAGGAACATGCAAAAGTTATCGGCGCCGACGGGGTTCCGGTTGGCACGGTCGATCATGTGCAAGGCGACCGGATAAAACTCACCAAGTCGGCTGCCGGCGATCATCGGCACCACTACATTTCCATTGGCCTGGTGGCGGATGTCGAAGAGGGTACGGTGCGGCTTTCCGCAAATGCCGATGTGGCCATTACGTTCGAAGAAGACTCTTGAACTTGTCGACGCTGGCGGGTGTTGCGTCGTCGCAAAGCTGTAAAGGAAGATACGACCATGCCTTGCCCCATCG
>CAZZVF010000017.1:16858-19831 GCA_964657355.1 uncultured Buchnera sp. | reverse complement strand
CTCGCCAAAGACGTTTCCTGCACGCAAAGCTATGCGTGGGACGAGTCGGTCTGGGCCTGGCCCGGCGGTTTCGGGCGGCAGGCTGATGCAAAGCATCACGTGGTCGCGGTGGATTACGGCGCCAAACGCAACATCCTGCGGTCGCTCGCAGGTGCGGGCTGCAAGGTGACTGTCGTTCCGGCAACCAGCACCGCCGAGGACATTCTGCGGCACAAGCCCGACGGCGTGTTTCTCTCCAATGGCCCAGGCGATCCTGCCGCGACGGCGTCCTATGCGGTGCCGGCCATCCAGGGTGTGCTTGCAGCAGGCACACCGGTGTTCGGCATTTGCCTGGGTCACCAATTGCTGGCCCTGGCACTCGGCGGCAAGACCTGCAAACTCGATCGTGGTCATCGCGGCGCCAACCAGCCGGTGCGCGAGATTGCCACCGGCCGGGTGGAAATCACCTCGCAGAACCACGGGTTTGCGGTGGTCGACAGCTCGCTCCCGGAAGGGGTTCGGGTGACGCATGTCAGCCTGTTTGACGGCAGCAACGAAGGCATCGCGTGCGACGCAAAGCGTGCGTTCTCGGTGCAGTATCACCCTGAGGCCAGCCCGGGTCCGAGCGACAGTGCGCATCTGTTCCGTCGGTTCGTCGGCATGATGGCGGGAAGCCGTTGAGGGCTCCGTTCAGCGTTGATCGTAGGATGCGAGTTGGGGCAGGCGCGCCACTTCGCGACCGCTTTCACGCTCGGCAAGCGCCAGGTCGTGCACGTTTCTCTCGATAGCTGAGGATCACGACGCAACCGTAGCTGCCCCATAGTACGCCGGACGTACAGCGTCCACCGTTTCGTCAAGAGCGTCCGGCGTCCACACTACTGCTCGAGAGATAGCCACAATGCCAAAGCGCACTGACATAGCCTCGATTCTCATTATCGGCGCAGGGCCGATCGTGATCGGGCAGGCGTGCGAGTTCGACTATTCGGGCGCGCAGGCCTGCAAGGCGCTGCGGGCGGAAGGCTACCGGGTGATCCTGGTAAACTCGAACCCGGCGACCATCATGACCGATCCGGGTCTGGCCGATGCCACCTATATCGAGCCGATCACGCCGGCGATCGTCGAGAAGATCATCGCGCGCGAGCGGCCTGATGCGTTGCTGCCGACGATGGGCGGACAGACCGCGCTGAATACGGCGATGCAGCTTGCCGCCAGCGGCGCCCTCGAGAAATACAATGTCGAGCTCATCGGCGCCAAGGCCGATGTGATCGACCGCGCCGAGGACAGGCTGAAATTCCGCGACGCGATGTCGGAGATCGGTATCGAGAGCCCGCGCAGTGTCATTGCGCATAGTCTCGAAGAAGCCCGCGCAGCCCTTACGGAAATCGGATTGCCTGCGGTCATCCGTCCGAGCTTCACGTTGGGCGGCACCGGCGGCGGTATTGCCTATAATCGCGAGGAATTCGAACAGATCGTCGGCACCGGGCTCTACGCCTCGCCCACGACCGAAGTGCTGATCGAGGAATCCGTGCTTGGCTGGAAGGAATACGAGATGGAGGTCGTGCGCGACAGCGCCGACAACTGCATCATCGTCTGCAGCATCGAGAACGTGGACCCGATGGGCATCCATACAGGCGACAGCGTCACCGTGGCGCCGGCGCTGACCCTGACCGACCGCGAATATCAGCGAATGCGGGATGCCTCCATCGCCTGCCTGCGCAAGATCGGCGTGGATACTGGCGGATCGAACGTGCAATTCGCGGTGAACCCCGCCGATGGCCGCATGGTCGTGATCGAGATGAACCCGCGCGTATCGCGCAGCTCGGCGCTGGCTTCTAAGGCGACCGGATTTCCAATCGCCAAGGTCGCGGCAAAACTGGCAGTCGGATACACGCTCGACGAACTCGCCAACGACATTACGCGCACCACGCCGGCGAGCTTCGAGCCCACGATCGACTACATCGTCGTGAAGATCCCACGCTTCACCTTCGAGAAATTCCCCGGCACCCCGGCGCTGCTCTCGACCAGCATGAAATCCGTCGGCGAGGCGATGTCGATCGGGCGCAGCTTCGCCGAAGCGCTGCAAAAAGGCTTGCGCAGCATGGAGACGGGATTTTCCGGTCTCGATGAGATCGAGCCGCCAGGCGATGGCGGCCACGACGCCTTCCGTGCCGCATTGTCGGAACCGAGGCCCGATCGCATCCTGATGGCAGCACAGGCTTTGCGCGCCGGCCTTTCCGTCGAAGAAATCCATCACGCGTGCAAATACGATCCTTGGTTCCTGCGCGAGATCGAGAAGATTGTCGCAGCGGAGCGCATAATCGCAAGCCAGGGGCTGCCGGGCGAAGCGGGCGCATTACGCCGCGTGAAGGCGCTCGGCTTTTCGGACAAGCGCCTGGCCGAGCTAACGAAGCAACGCGAGCCGGATGTCTTTGCGTTGCGCGCAAAACTCGGTGTTCGGCCTGTCTACAAGCGCATCGATACGTGCGCCGCCGAATTCGCGTCGGCCACGCCCTATATGTACTCCACGTATGAAGGCGGCTGGGGCGACCCGGTCTGCGAAGCGGATCCGACCGATCGCAAGAAGGTGGTCATCCTCGGAGGCGGTCCGAACCGCATAGGCCAGGGCATCGAGTTCGATTACTGCTGCGTACATGCCGCCTACGCGCTGCGCGAAGCCGGTTTCGAGACCATCATGGTCAACTGCAATCCTGAAACCGTCAGCACGGATTACGACACGTCCGACCGTCTGTATTTCGAGCCGTTGACCGCCGAAGACGTCATCGCACTCGTGCGCCGCGAGCAGGAAAACGGCGAAGTGCTCGGCTGCATCGTGCAATATGGCGGCCAGACTCCTCTGAAATTGTCGCAGGCGTTGCCCGCCGCTGGAATTCCGGTGCTCGGCACCAGCGCCGACGCGATCGACATTGCCGAAGACCGCGAGCGCTTTCAGGTGTTGCTGCAGAAACTCGGCCTGCGCCAGCCGGATAACGGCAC
>CAZZVF010000017.1:0-16758 GCA_964657355.1 uncultured Buchnera sp. | reverse complement strand
GGCGTGATGGAGCACATCGAGGAGGCCGGCATCCACTCCGGTGACAGCGCCTGCTCGCTGCCGCCGTATAGCCTGTCGCCTGCCATGGTGACCGAGCTCAAGGACGAGACCGAGGCGATGGCGAGGGCACTCGGCGTGGTCGGCCTGATGAACGTGCAATACGCCATCAAGGACGGCAGCGTTTACGTGCTCGAGGTCAATCCGCGGGCGTCCCGGACGGTGCCGTTCGTGGCGAAGGCGACGGGCGTGGCCATTGCAAAGATCGGCGCTCTCGTCATGGCGGGGCGCCCGCTTGCCTCGTTCGCACTCGACGACACGGCCATTGCGCCGCATGTGGCGGTAAAGGAAGCCGTGTTCCCGTTCGCGCGCTTCCTTGGTGTGGACACCATCCTGGGTCCCGAAATGAAATCCACCGGCGAGGTGATGGGGCTGGACCACAGCTTCGAACGCGCCTTCGCAAAGGCCCAGCTCGGCGCTGGCGTGGTGCTGCCGGATGCCGGCACCGTGTTCCTCTCGGTGCGTGACGGTGACAAGGCGGGGCTGGTCGCCATGGCCAGGCGGCTCACCGAAATGGGCTTCTCCATTCTCGCCACGCGCGGCACTGCAATCCGCATCCGCGACGCGGGGCTCGCCGTTTCCGTGGTCAACAAGGTGCTCGAAGGTCGGCCGCATTGCGTCGATGCTATCCGTTCGGGCGACATCCAGATGGTGATCAACACCTCGCAGGGTGCCCAATCGACGGCCGACAGCTTTGCCATCCGCCGCACCGCCCTAACCCATCAGGTGCCGCACTACACAACCATGGCGGGCGCCCGGGCAGCCGTTCACGCCATTGCAGCGCTGCGTGCAGGCACCCTTGAAGTGGCACCGCTACAGTCATACTTTCGCGGATCGTTCTAAGAGACCGCGTGGTAATTCTACTATGCCGGCCGTCTGACGCGGGTTTCACCGCTTCCGGTGCTCACGGACCATTAAGGTCCGCTGCGCGCCGGTTCTCGAAACCCACGACAGTCGACTCGGCCAAGCGAATTTCCCACGGTCTCTTGACGTGTGTCAGGCAGAAGGCCCGGCGAGCGTGTATAAACCCTAACCCGGCGGTATGCCGGCTCTCGTAGCTTTGAGGATCTAGGTCCCGTGCAGAAATTTCCGATGACCGGCCCCGGCTTGCAGCGCCTCGAAGAAGAGTTGCGCAACCTCAAGAGCGTCGAACGACCGGCCATCATCGTTGCCATCGCCGAAGCGCGCAGCCACGGCGACCTGTCCGAGAACGCGGAGTATCATGCTGCCCGTGAGCGCCAGTCGTTCATCGAGGGCCGGATCCAGGAGCTCGAAGAGGTCGTCGGCGCCGCCGAGGTCATCGATCCGTCGTCGCTGTCCGGCGACAGCATCAAGTTCGGCGCCCATGTCAGCCTGCTCGACGAGGAGACCGATAAGGAATCGACCTATCAGATCGTCGGTGTCTACGAGGCCGACATCAAGGCGAAGAAGCTCTCCATCTCGTCGCCGCTGGCTAAGTCGCTGATCGGCAAGAAGAAGGGCGACACCATTTCGGTGCCGGCGCCGGGAGGCGACCGCAGCTACGAGATCCTGAACTTCCAGTTCGTGTAGGTTTTAGCTTTCGTGAGGCGATCCTAGTGGACGTCCTGGCTCCCGCATTGACGCTGCAGGATGTTCGCGACGCGGCATCGCGCATCGCCGGGCGTATCCTGCACACCCCTACCGTTCCGTCCGCAATCCTGTCGCGCGTCACCGGCGCGGACATCGTGCTGAAGCTCGACAACCTGCAGGCGATCGGCTCTTTCAAGGAACGCGGTGCCGCCAACCGACTGGCTTTGCTGAGCGTCCAAGAGCGCAACCGCGGCGTCGTCGCGATGTCTGCCGGAAACCATGCGCAGGGTGTCGCACGCCACGCGACTCTGCTCGGCATCCAGTCAACCATCGTCATGCCGCTTACGACGCCGCTGGCCAAGGTGCGCGGCACTGCGGCCTGGGGTGCACGCGTCGTTCTGCATGGTGCGACGCTCGTCGAGGCCGCTGCCCACGCTTCGCATCTCGCCCAGCATGAGGGCCTCGTCTTCGTGCATCCCTACGACGATTTCGCGGTCATGGCCGGCCAGGGGACCTTGGCGCTCGAACTGTTCCAGGACTTGTCGCGCTCAGGCGAAGCTGAACTGGACGTGCTGCTCGTGCCGATTGGCGGTGGTGGGCTGATTTCGGGCTGTGCCGTCGCCGCTGCGGCACTGAGCCCACGCACCGAAATCGTCGGCGTGCAGGTCGCACCCTACTCGGCTTTGGCGCAGCGCCGCGGCGCCAGCGCGTTTCCGGTCGGTGGCGCCACCATCGCCGAGGGCATCGCCGTTCGCGACGTCGGGATCGAAACGGCCAAGATCATCGCCAGTCACGTGACGGACGTGCTCGTGGCGCCGGAACGCCTGGTGGAGGACGCGATCGCGCTACTTGCCGAGGGTGCCAGGGTCGTCGCCGAAGGTGCCGGTGCGGCAGCACTTGCCGGTCTGCTCGCGCATCGGGAGCGTTTCGCCGGCAAGCGGGTCGGCATTCCGGTATGCGGCGGCAACATCGATGCGCGCATCCTGGCGAACGTATTGCTGCGCGGCCTGCTGCGCGATGGACGGCTGCTGCGCCTGCGGATGGAAATCCCGGACCGGCCTGGCGTGCTGGCTGACATCGCGACGAAGATCAGCCTCTCCGGCGGCAACATCATCGAGGTCAACCACCAGCGCCTGTTCGCGTCACCGAGCGTGCAGTCGGCCCAGCTGGAGGTGATGGTAGAAGCCAAGGACCCGGCGCACGCCGAGCAGATCCAGCAGGCGCTTGCCGAGAGCTACACGGTTCACCGGATCTAGGCTGCCGCGCCCGAACAAGGGTCAGCTGTTCAGGCAGGATTCAGCGTAGAGTCCCGCCACCGCTTCGATGAGAACCCGGTCGGAGGCATCGAAACGGGCGTGCTCCGGGCTGTCGATATCGAGCACGCCGGCCAGCCTTCCCGCCACTGCGAACGGCACCACGATTTCCGACAGCGACGCGGAGTCGCAGGCGATGTGACCGTCGAATTTATGCACGTCGTCGACGACAATGGTCTCCTCGCGTTCGGCGGCGGTGCCGCACACGCCGTGGCCCATTGCAATTCGCGAGCAGGCCGGCTGGCCCTGGAAAGGACCGAGCACGAGGCTGTCGCCCTTGAGGAAGTAGAAGCCCGCCCAGTTGATGCGCCCAAGCCGAGTGAACAACAGGGAAGCCGTGTTGGCGGCGTTCGCTACCGGGTCGGTCTCCCCGGCCAGCAGCGCGCGGAGTTCGGCCAGCAGGTCGTCGGTCAAAGGGGCTTCCACTGCCATCAGTCTTCCGGTTTGAACTTCATTGCCGCGCCGTTCATGCAATAGCGCAAGCCCGTCGGTTTCGGACCATCGGGGAATACGTGGCCGAGATGGCCGCCGCAGCAGGCGCAGTGCACTTCCACGCGGCGCATGCCCAGCGTGCGGTCCTCAGTGGTGGCGACGGCGCCTTCCTTGGGTGCGAAGAAGCTCGGCCAGCCGGAACCGCTCTCGTATTTCGTGTTGGAATCGAATAATTCGCTCTCGCATGCAGCACACAGAAAGTGGCCGTGGCGCTTCTCGGCGTTCAGCGGGCTCGATCCCGGGCGCTCCGTGCCATGCTCGCGCAAGACCCGGAACTGTTCGGGCGTGAGGTTCGCCTGCCATTCATCTTCGGATCTGGTGACCGGAAAGGACTCGGCCGTCATGGTACGCTGCTCCAACTCGATGCTTCGATTTGGGCCCAGATGTAGGGTGCGCGGGTGCGGTTGAAAGGTGGAGCTGCGGCGCCTGGCCTGGAGGCGCCGCACTCGCATTGGCCCGTGGCGATTGCGGCATCCGCTGCTTCATCTCCGATGAGCCTGCTGCACAGCACGCCCGCCCGGATCCTTGTGGTGGCCATTCTGGCGGTGATCGCCTTGCTGCCCGTGGCGATATTTCCTGTCCTGGGCCTGGGCGACACCCTCAATCATCTGGCGCGCATGCATATCCTGCTCGCGATTGCGCGCTCGCCTGACTTGCAGAGCCATTATCAGGTTCATTGGGCACCCATTCCCTACCTCGCGATGGACATGATCGTTCCTGTCCTCGCCATTATCTTTCCGCTCTACGTTGCCGGCCGGATCTTCGTGGGCGTATGCGTGCTCATGCCGGCTTTTACGGCGTCCGTGCTGCACCGCGTGCTCTACGGACGATGGAGCATGATCCCGGCAGCCGGCCTGCTGATTGGCTGGAACATCGTGCTGTCGCTCGGCTTCCTGAATTTCGCTTTTGCCGCCGGTTGCGCGGTTCTGCTGTTCGCGGCGTGGATCAGAGTGGCTGCTCGCGAGCGTTGGCTGCGCGCTGCGTTATTCTGCGCCCCGGCAACCCTTCTCTATCTGGGCCATGCCTTTGCGTTTCTCGGCTACTGCGTCGCTGTCGCGGGCTACGAGTTCGCGCGAGCGGCGCGTCGATCGCCGAAGTCGCTCAAGCACACTGCGCTCGACTGGCTGGCGGCAGCTTCACAGGCGGCCCCGGCGCTGTACCTCGCGGCTACGCTCGACCTGCACCAGGCTTATGTGGGCGCACTTTCGACACGCTATGGCAGTATCGGCGAGCGTATCAGCGCACTGGCATCGCCGTTTGCGTTCCAGTTCAGCGCCTCGGACGGTCTCATCGTAGCCTGTGGTTGCGCGGTCCTGGTTTTGCTCAGCCGTCACCTCAAGCTTCATCAATTCGCTTGGCCCGCGGGCGTCCTGCTACTGATCGCCTCGTTTGGCGTGCCGACGGTGCTCTGGAGCACATGGGGCACCGACTTACGCCTGCCGTTGATCGCAGCGATCATCGTGCTTGCTGGACTCGCCTGGAAGGAGCCGCCCGGCTCGATGGCGGCGATTGTCCTGCCCGTGCTGCTCACGGCACTGCTTTGCATCCGCGTGGCGGACGTGATTTCGGTGCTGCGGCCGGCGGAAGCGCGCATCGATGACGCGCGAAGGGTGTTGGCAGCGTTGCCGCGCGGGGCCCGGCTCCTGCAAGTCGACGCGACCGGCCCGCGCACACAGAGCGATGTTCCACTCAGCACGAAATGGCAGATGGCCATGCTTGCGGTCATCGATCGCGATGCATTCGTGCCGACTTTGTTCACCGGCATGACCACCGTCCGCGTTCGTCCGGATCGGGTGTTTTCAAGTACGCCGAATGGTCTACCGATTTCCCTTTTGCAATTACGGCAATGCGAAAGAGCCAACGACGGTGGCGTTGAGCACAGCGATTACAACAATGTCGGCGCACGAATCTACTGGCTGGGGTGGCCAACGAAATTCGACTACGTTTTCGTGCAGCATGGACCAGCTCCGTATGAAGTTCCCGCGATCCTGACTCGTGTGGCGTCGTCGCGGACTGCGGATCTCTACCGCATCGACGTAAAAAGACCTTAGCGCCGCAGGATGCGATCGAGAACTTGCGCTTCGATGGCTGCCAGTTCCGGGCCGGTGCGCCGCGGGCGCGGCAGGTCGACTCGAAGGTCGAGTGCGATGCCGCCGTCTTCGATAAGCAGGATACGGTCGGCAAGCCGCGCGGCTTCGGCGACATCGTGCGTCACCAGCACCGCGGTGAAGCCGCTCTGCCGCCAGACATCTTCGAGCAGGTCCTGCATTTCCATGCGCGTCAGCGCGTCCAGCGCGCCAAGCGGCTCGTCCAGCAAAATCAGTCGCGGACCGGCCGCGAGCGCGCGTGCGAGTGCCACCCGCTGCTTCTGTCCGCCCGAGAGAACGCGCGGCCACTCCCCGGCGCGGTCCAAGAGGCCGACTGCTGCAAGAGCCTGTTCGGCCTTGGCATGTTCGTTACCTGCCAGCCCTAACGTCACGTTGTCCATGACGCGACGCCAGGGCAGCAGGCGGCCATCCTGGAACATCATACGCAGTGCGCGGCCGGCGGATTGGGGCGCCTCTCCGCCGAGCAGCACACGGCCGGCATCGGGCGCTTCGAGGCCGGCGATGGCGCGCAGCAGGGTGCTCTTGCCGGATCCGCTGCGCCCGACGATGGCGACGAACTGCCCCTGCGCGATGTCGAGAGAAACGTCGTGCAGAACCTTACGGTCGCCGTAGCCTTTTAGCAGGCCTTCGACGCGGATCGGCAGTCCGCCCAGCCGCTCCGGCGCGTCGCGGCGCATGATACCGGCGCGCTCTTTCAATGTCACCGACCCCGCGCCGCCGCGCCCGGCGAGCGCCGTTGCAACCCTTGGTGACAAGAAGCTCAGGCCCTGCTGAAGGACGGATGCCATGCCAAAGCATTCCTCTCGATGGAGCGTGCTGCGACGTCGATGAGTTTGCCGAGCAGCGCGTAGAGCAGGATGCCGAGCAGCACCACATCGGTCTGCATGAACTCGCGAGCGTTCATGGTCATGAAGCCGATACCGGAATTGCCGGCGATTGTTTCCGCCACGATCAGGGTCAGCCACATGATGCCCAGCGCGTAACGTACGCCGACCAGGATCGACGGCAGTGCGCCTGGAAAGATCACCGAGCGGAACAGGCCCCATCCATTCAGGCCCTGGATGCGGGCCATCTCGAGCAGGCCCGCATCGATCGTGCGGATGCCGTGATACGTGTTGTAGTAGATCGGGAAGAACACGCCGAAGGCGACGAGGAAAACCTTTGCACTCTCGTCTATGCCGAACCACAAGATGACGAGCGGGATCAGCGCCAGGTGCGGCACCATGCGCAGCATCTGCAACGCGCCGTCGAACAGATCCTCCGCGAGCTTGCTGATCCCGGCTGCAAGTCCGAATGCGAAGCCGAGGGCGCCGCCGATGACAAAGCCGCTTGCGGCACGAAGCGTTGAAACGGCGACGTCGCGCAGCAACTCGCCACTTTGCAGCATGGCCCATCCGGCGATCAGGACTGTGTGCGGGGCTGGTAGCTTGCGCGCCGAGATCAGCCCGGTGCCAGACGCCACTTCCCAGATGCCCAACAGCAGAATGGGCACTATCCAGGCGATCGCACGTTGCCGCCAGAGGTCGAGGCGGCGCGTCGCTGCCATCCTAGTGTGCCGCGATCCGTACCTGGGAAGCCTCTTTGGGTGCGTGCTCGTTGGCGATGATTTCGCCGAACGGGCCGTTCAGCGCGACGTCGGAGCCGGTGCTCACACCGTGCGAGAGCGGCAGGCGCGGGAACAAGAGTTCGCTGACACGGTAGGCTTCTTCGAGATGCGGGTAGCCGGACAGGATGAAGCTGTCGACGCCCAGGTCGCGGTATTCGAGCAGGCGTTTTGCCACCGTGTCCGCATCCCCCACCAGGGCGGTGCCGGCGCCGCCGCGCACCAGGCCGACGCCGGCCCACAAATCGGGGCTGATTTCCAGCTTGCCGCGATCGCCGCCATGCAGCGCCGCCATCCGTTGCTGGCCGACGCTGTCGTAACGCGCGAACACCTTCTGCGCGTCGGCAATGACCTTGTCGTCGACATAACGGATCAGGTCGTTTGCTGCGTCCCAAGCCTGCTGGCGTGTTTCGCGAACGATGATGTGCATGCGAATGCCGAACTTGAAGGTCTTGCCGCGCTTGTCCGCAACCACGCGCGCTGCCTCGATCTTCGCGGCGACAGCGTCGGGTGGCTCGCCCCAGGTGAGATAGACGTCGCAGTGTTCCGCAGCGACCTCGATGCCGGAAGCCGACGAACCACCGAACCACAATGGCGGGTATGGCCGCTGCACGGGCAAGAATGCGAGCCGCGCATCCTCGACGTGGATGTGGCGGCCTTCGAAGTTCACCGCCTCGCCGGCCATGACGCGGCGCCACACTTCGAGAAACTCGCTGGTCAGCTCGTAGCGCTGGTCGTGCGGCAACCACATTCCGTCGCCCTTTAGCTCCACCGGATCGCCGCCTGTCACCACGTTGATGAGCAGCCGACCGTCGGTGGCGCGGTCGAGTGCCGCCGCCATGCGTGCGCCCATCACAGGGGATACGAGCCCCGGGCGAAGTGCCACCAGGAAACGCAGCTGCTTGGTGGCGGGTGCGACGGCGGAGGCGACGACCCAGCTATCCTCGCAGGAACGCCCCGTAGGCAGCAGGACACCATAATAACCCTGCGTGTCGGCCGCCTGGGCAACCTGCTTCAGGTAGTCGAATGTCAGCGCCCGGCCGCCGGTGGCGGAGGCGAGATAACGGCCGTCGCCATGGGTCGGCAGAAACCACAAAACCTGCATTGGTGGCTATCCTTGTGCTGTTTGCAAAGCGGAGGGCGTAGCCGGCTTAACCACGGTCTGCCCGTGCCGCCTGCAGATCGATCTTCTTGGGAATGAGGTGCAGCCCGGCGAAGGTGTCGGCGATGTCCTGCTGCGACGCCATGATCCGGTCGTCGATCGGGAGCACGCCGAATGCGAGCCGATCGATGGCGCGCTTCACCGCGGCCGGGTCCATACCCATAGCCGGCGCCAGCAAATGTACCACCTCGGTGTGGTGCAGCGCCGCGAAGGCCTCTGTCTCGGAGAGGTCTGTCATCAGCGTCTTGACCACATCGGGATTTTTCGCCGCAAAGCTGCGGGTCGCCAGGAAGAACTCGCGGTTCTCGTCAACAACCCGGCCGGATGCAGTCACGCCGTCGGAGATCTTGCGGGTCTTCAACGCCGTCTCGGCCGCAGCCAGATAGGGGTCCCAAATGACCCAAGCGTCCACCGCCGCATTCTCGAATGCCGCCCGCGCATCCGACGGCTTCAGATAGACTGCCTGGACATCCTGGATGCTCATGCCCGCATCGGCCAGCACCCGCACCAGCAGGTTATGGACGTTCGAACCCTTGTTCAGCGCCACGCGGTGCCCGCGCAGGTCGGCCACCGACTTGATCGGCGAATCGGCCGGGACGATGATGGCCTCACCGTGCGGGCTGGCGGGCTCCACCGCAACATACACCAGCGGCACGCCGGCGGCCTGCGCGAAGATCGGCGGTGCGTCACCGGTGATGCCAAAGTCGATGCTGTCCGCGCCCATGGCTTCGAGCAGTGCAGGGCCGCCGAGGAACTCGGTCCAGGTTACCGTAACGCCAAGCGGGGCGAGCTTCTTCTCGAGCGTGCCGCGAGTCTTTTCGAAAACGAGCGTGCCGTATTTCTGGTACCCGATACGCAACGTGCGGTCGCTATCCGCCGCCTGCGCGCCCCAGGCGAAGGCAACGGCGCCGAAGGCAGCTCCCAGCGCGGCGCGCCGGAGCGAACTCAGCGCGACCATGTGAAATCGCATCTTAACCGCTCCAAACCACCGGAGCCTAAGTAGGATATTCCTTACCCGCCGCGCAATCAGGATTTAGGTGCATGCACCATTCATCCGGTGGAGTACAGATCTGAGTGTGGATTACACCGTGGTGGAAGCCTTCAGCCTGCGGCGTTGCGGCCGCGTCGATTCGGCGCCACCATCCTGCTGGGTGCCTGACAGGCGTGCGAAGGCGGCGAGATAACTCTGCGCCATCACCGCCTGGCTGGCCACGGCAGGCAATCCGGACGACAAGGCCTGGTACAGGACGGCGTCAGAGGCCTCAGCCATCACGCGCGCGAGGTCGGTCGGGTCGTTGATGCGGAAGTGCAGCCCGGAGCGCCGGTTCGGCACCTTTTCCGCCATGCCCCCTATGCCCGTGCAGATCACTGGGCGGCCAGCGGCATAGGCCTCCTGGATCACCACGGGCGAGTTTTCCCACCACGTGCTCGGCACGACGACATAGTCGCAGGCGCGCATCAGATCAGGCACGTCGCGATTGTCGTATGGGCCGGCGTAGGACACGAAGGCACTGCTCCGGGCTACTACCTTGTTGAAGCGCTCGATGAACTCGGCGGTCTGGCCCATCAGGTTGCCGTGGATCCGGATGCGGAGCCGGCGGCCGAGGTCGGGCTGGAGGGCCAGCAGGTCGATCGCATCAAGCAAAACGTCGACGCCCTTGAAGGGCGTGATCTGCCCGAAATACCCGAAGGTCCAGAGCTTCGCATCGTTCGACGGCCGGGTTGCCTCCGTGCGTTCCGGCACATGCCGCAGGCCATTCTCGATGACGACGAATTTTTCGCGCGGCAGCCCCCATTCGACCATGCGCTCAGCCAGGAAGTGGCTCGGCGACACGAACCCTGCGGCGCCTGCGAGCGCGCCCTGGATCAGCCGTTGGCGGGCGGCGAATTGCTGGCGGGTGTTTTCGGGAAAGCAGGTGGCGCATGCCGTCGGGCTTGCCATGTGGCACAGGCGGCGCGCGGGGCGCGTCACCATCTGGCCGTGATGACAACAGATGGCCAGGAACTCGTGCAGCGTCACGACGAACGGAATGCCGGTTTCGGCTGACAGTCCGCGGAGCGAGTTCACGCCGACCGCCAGAAAGTGATGGAAGTTCACCAGCCGGACGCGCCGCTTGAGCAGAACCGCTTTCAGCTGCTGCCATACGCTGTCCGAGGCGAGCTGGTAGAAATGGTCGTAGCGCTGGGTGTCGGCGATCAGTGCATGCTCGCTATCCGAGTCGAGCTGCAGCCGGTGGCGCTCGGTGACCGGGCATACCGCAACGAAGAGTGCGTCGACTCCGAGCGCGAGCAGGCCCTGATAGAGCGAGTAGGCTGCGATCTCGGCGCCGCCCTTGCTGATGGAGGGATGCGAATGGGAGACGATGGCGATCGGGCCATCGTTGAGCGGCTCTTCTGCCGGAACAGTCTCTACAGGAGTCAAAAGGCCAGTCCGGGGTTTCACGGCAACCGGTCTCATCTGTCGCGATCCATGGGGCGTGTCGAGCATCAGGCGGCGGTCTGCTGAAGGTAGACCGCCTCGTTGACGGCGCTGCAGATACGGGTCGGCAGCAGGGCGCGCGTGGTGCGGACGGCACCCGGGTTGACCGAATGGTTTGGCGTTGCACGGCGCAGCCCGTTGTCGCGGTGAAAACCGCCAAAGAACGGCGGCGCCTCTTTCGACCACGCTTCGAAAGGCTGCCGCGACCAGGCGAAACACCGGGCTGTGACGGCTGTGTCTGGGTCGAATGGCTCGAATTGATCAGGCTCGAGGCCAAACAGCACGAGGTCGCTGCGCCCGGCGCCGAGCGCCTCTTCGGCCTGAACCCAGCCGGATTGGGTCAGGAACATGCCGGCCCCCATGAACAGGAAGCGGTCGGCCTGAGCCTCGCGCAGGATGAGGGGGAGGGCTGCCAGAGCATGGCCGGCTTCGTCCATCAGCATGAGGCTGGAGCTTACGGCGGTCGCCTCCTCGAACTCGCGGAACAACCACAATGCATCCGAACGATTGGCGCCCGCCGAGGCGACGAAGATGAGCTCGGGCACCGGCACGTTCCTGCGGCAGCGCTGCGCCACTTCCTCGAACATAAGGAACAGGTCGCAACGATCTTCGGGCAGCACCATGATCATGGTGCCGGCGTTGGCCTGGCTGCGGAAGCTGCCGGCGATTGCACGGCGTGTCGCGCCGGTCCGAAGCGTAACCGGTGCTGCGATCGCCGCGCGCTGGGCGGCGATCGCGGCGCGGGCGAACCGTGGAAAGAATGGCTCGTCCTGCAAGGCCGGAAAGAAGCTGAGGGCGTCCTCGATGGCGGCCGAGTGGCCCAACCTACGGAAGATGTGCGGCGGGATGTCCCAGTTCGCCGAGCCGCCGCCCTCGAAGATGATCTTCATGACCGGATCGGCGAGGTCCGACGTGTCACCCTGGCCGGAGAACAGGGCAATGAAGCCGGCGCGCTTCGTCATGGTCTCGCTGCGCGGGAAGGCGGCTGCGAGATCGGGGCGCGGCTTCCAGTAGAGCGATTCCTGGCGCGCGGTCATGACGGACGCGCCGACCCGCATGCGCAGACCCTCGATGCGCTTCATCGGGCTCATGACCCAGCCCTCGACCAGGCAGCCGAGGCCCGGAATGAGCAGGGCGCGGTCGAGCGAGCTTTCGGTGCCGTAGCGCAGGCCGGCGGTGCGTCCCGGCAGCCAGCTCTCGAGCGAGGCGAGCATCCGTTGCAGCGAGCCGGTGTGGCGGTCGCCGATGCACCGGTCCCGGATGCCTGCATAGTCGGACAGGAGTTCCTTGAAGCTGATGATGCGCAGCGGGGTGTGCGCGCGCAGATGGTAGCGCCCACCCGGGCCGAAATAGAACTGCAGGTCGGTCGTCTTGGTGCCCGGCCTCCAGTCTGTGGTCATGATGCCGATGATGCCCTTGGCGTCGCCCGGCAGGTCCTCGCGGTGGAAGCTCATGATGGCCGCCGCCGCCGCGTGCTTGCCTTCTTCGGCAATGACGCCGCCGAATTCCGGCGCATGGCCGCCGCGCATCCAGCCGACAAACCACACGACTCCTGCGGGATCGACCACCAATGTCTCGATATAGCCACGCAGCCCGTCCTGGACCGGGCGCAGCGAGACCTGCAGCAGCGGCTGCGATTGCACGCGCAATCCATCCAGCACCATTTCGAGGTCCATGCTGTCCGGCGGCGGCGGCGGCTTCGCGAGGCTCAGCGCCTGGCCGGAAATGGTGCGGCTCTTCGGCAGCGGGACGCCGGCTTCCACCGGAATCTGGCTGTCCGCAAATCGGACAAAAACATCGTCGTCCGGGTCGAGCGCCAGATCGGGCAACGACACCATCGTTTCAGTGTCGAAAACGAAGCCCGCTGCGACCTTGTGACCGAACTTAATCGAAATATCGTCGCGCGTTTCGCGGGTTTCGGTTTCCGCAACCACGATCGGCCCGACACAGAGCTGCAGGCGGACAGGGCGGCCGAGGTCCGCCGTGTCCACCGCCCAGCCGCGTGTGCCGTTATCGACATCGATCGTGTCGACGAAACCGGCGGGGACGCCGATGGCCGGCAAGGCTACGGTCGGCCTGGCCGTGGCGGGGGCTGCTACAGCTGGCGTGGCCATGGCAGGCTTCGGTCTCGGCACCTTGGCAGGGGCGGTCGCCACGCTCAACTCCGTCACAACACCAACGAGCATCCGTGTAGTGGACGCGTTCGCGCGAAGCCAGACAGAAGCCGCGCAACCATCGGGTCACGGCGGTCGGCGGCAGGCCCAACATCTACCGTTGTGCCGAAGGACCGAGGGTTCAGGCTGCCGTCATGAGCCTGGTGCATGCATCCAGCACGTCGCGTGGCCTGATCGATGACAGGCATGCGAGCGCGCGCGGACAGTCCGAGGCGAATTCCAGGTAGCAGGGCCCGCACACCATGCGCCGCCGCAATGCCACCGCAGCGCTGCCGAGCGGCGCCCATTCGGCGGCGTCGACGACGCCCGAGTGGATGCCGACGGTCGGCACGCCGAGCGAGGCGGCGAGATGCTTGGGTCCGCTATTGTTGCCCACGAACAGCACGCAGGCGCGCATCACCTGGGCCAGTTCGCCAAGCCTGACGCGGCCGACGAGCGATTCGACGGCACCCTTGGATTGGACCAGGCGCAGTACCTCGTCGGCGATGGTGGCTTCCTCCGCCGCTCCCACCAGGACCACGTTGACGTCCTTTTCGGCGATGAGCAGGTCGATCAACCCGGCGAATGATGCGGCCGGCCATTGGCGCACGACATTGCCGACGCCGGGATGCACGCAGACCAGCTTGCGCTTGCGGAAGGCGCGCGGCAGGGCGGCCAAAGCAGGGACCTTGGCTGGATCGAGCCTGCCAGCGGGCGGCGGTGCAGGGTCGTCGCGGCAGGCATCTTCGGCGGCTGCCACGAGCTGCACGAGCCGTTCGGAGATATGTGCGCGCTTGGGTGCGAGGCGCAGGTCGCCCTCCCATTCGAGCCCGACGTCGAGCCAGGGAAATGCGTTGTCGTGGTCGTAACCGACCAGGAACGGCGCCCCCGAGCAACGCAGCGCCTCGCGCGTTTCCGGCTGCATGCGCAGGTCGATCGCCATGTCGTAGCGTCGTTCGGCGAGGCGGGCGGCCAGCGCCTCGAACTCGGCGGCGGTGACCTGCCGCTGGCCCTGGCCGGAGCGGGCATGGAAGAAGGTGAATTCGATCAGCTCGTCGACCGCTCCGTTGCCCGCGCGGGCCAACGACGCACTGGCCGGGGGCGCGAGCAGGTCGATACGGGCGCCCGGGAAGCGCCGCCGCAGGCTGCGAAGCGCCGGCAGTGCGGTCAGAAAATCCCCGATGTGGTCGAGCTTGACGGCGAGGATGCGCTTGATGGTGTCCAGTGCCGGGCCTTTGCGGCCGACATGGACGAGCGAGGTGGGCTCGGTATCGATGCTGTAGTGGTCGTCGTCGGGGCGCAGGCTGACGTTTCGGAACGGGTCGCCGGCGAGAAAACGGTCGCGCCAGGCGCCGGTGAAGCGGGCCTCGTCGTAAATGTCGGCGAGCCCGGCGCGGCTGGCGAGCTCGTGGTGAACGAGCGTCGCATGCGGCGTGTAGATCACCGCGAGGCCTTCCGACCAGGCGCGCAGGCAATAGTCGAGGTCATTGTTGACCACGCTGTGCGCTTCCTCGAAGCCGCCGATCCGGTCGAAGGCGTGGCGGGAGGTCATCAGGCAGGCGCCGGTCACCGACATCATCTCGCGCGATACGGCGGCGAGGCCGAACGGTCCCGGACTGTCCCCTTCGGCAAACCGGAAGGCGTGGCGCGCATGGAAGTCGGCGAGATACTGCCCGGCGTGCTGGATCTTGCCGTCCGGGTAGAGCAGGCGGGCGCCGACGACACCGACATCCGGCTGCTGGGCGTGCTCGAGCAGCGCTTCGAGCCAGCCGGGCTCCGGCGCCTCGATGTCGTCGTTGAGGAACAGCAGCATGTCGCCGCGCGAAGCCGCAGCACCCAGATTATTGAAACGGGACCAGTTGAAGGCGCCGGGGGCGTCGACGACCACGTCTGCCTGCTGCCTGAGCCACGACTTCAGCGCCCGGTCGGCGGCAGGCACGTTGTCTACGATGACGATTTCGACCTGCCTTCCCCCAGTGAGGCGCGGCGCCGTGGTCGCCCGGATGGTCGAGATGGCGGTGCGAACCAGACCGCGCGCGCCGCAGGTCGGCATGACGATCGACACAAGTCCGCGGGGTGACAGGCGGCGGGCGACGCGCCAGGTGCCGGGTGCGGGACCCGGCGCCACGCGGCCCTTGAGCCCGCGCCGCGCCAACGCTGCCGTAAGTGCGGCCTTTTCCGCCTCGGCGGTGTCGCCTGCCGCGTCGCCGGCATCGAACAGGACGTGCCCGACATGCGACACGTATTCCGCGGTTTCGCAGAGCAGCAGCGCCAAATCGTAGTCCGAGGTGCCGACCAGGCACCCCGGGGTCAGGCCGGCTTCGTTCAGTATGACAGCCTTGGCGCACCAGGCGCGCCCGACATAGTTCGTGGCGAGCAGCAGTTCGGGCGAAAACCCTGGCTTGGCCCATACCTGTTTGCTGTCGCGTGTCGGGTCGCGGCGAATCTCATCGGCATAGAGCAGCTGAGCGTCCGGTTCGATGGCGCTTGCGATCGCGAATTCCAGCAGCGCGTCGCACCCTAGCTCGTCACCGGCTCGCAGCGACAGGATGAACGTCGGTTGGGCGCTGGTCTGGAACTTCTTGTTTCGTGCAGCTCCCGGCAGAACGGGGGTGAGCCGCGTGGACAGGGTCTCCGTCCATCCGGGAAGTGCCGCCGCGTCCCGCAGCAAGGTTGCGGCAGCACTGCGTCCATCGACCAGGATGAGGGCAGTCCAGTTCGCGTACGCCTGGCGAAGCAGGCTGGCGGCTGTTCGCAGCAGCGCGCCCGGCGCTGCACCATCGGCGCGCACCACGATGCGGAATTCGGGATGGTGTTCCCGCCGCTGGAGGACGAGAAGGCCGAACGCCGCCTCCGCCGCGGGCATGGCGAGCCTGATCGCGCCGCCTGGCTGCGAGGTATCCTGCTCCTCGACGGTGAGCGAGAAGCTGCGCGTGGTGTCCGCCGCGCCGCCACGCGAACGTGCGATCACAGCGATGTCATGCGTGCCCGGGGACAAGGTTCCGGGGGGCAGGACAAGGGCGAACCCGGAGAGCTGGGAGCCTTCGAAGTCGGGGAAGGCGGCGCCGATATCCTCTCGCCGCATACCAAGATAGGCGCGGCCGAGCATCGCCCCGTCGCTCAGCACGGCGACGTGGTCGACGCCGCCCCGCGCCACCGCCCAGCCCGAGATGGTCAGCGCGCCTCGGATCGCTGCGATCGCCACGTCGCCGTCCAGCAGCGGCCGGTCGAGTTCCAGCCGCATGTCGGCGTCTGCCGCACTCGGACCCGATGCGCTTTCGGGCGTCACGCGGAGTTCGATGACATGTTCGTCGCCGGAGCGGCTGCGGACCCGCAGCGTCAGTGGGTGCGGGCCGGGCGCAGGCACGGCGCGGCCGCGGTGGCGGAAGGTGAAGCCTGCCTTGAGCGCGGCGGGATTGTCCGGGAACCGGTGCCGCAGGTCCTTGCGCGCGCCGCCCGTCGCGGCGTCACCGAGCAGAGTGCCGTCGAGCGCTACGGAAATGCCGGCGACACCACTGTCTGCGAGGGCCCAGCCGGAGAGGTGCAGGCTGCCGTCTTCACCCAGGCTCGCGTCGTCGCAGCAGATACGGATGCCGTCCGCTCCAATATCGGACAACGACCAGTCCGCGTCATCGAGCACGGACACCTCGCGGCCGGCATCTTCGGCGCGTTCCGGCAGCGTCACGGGAACGATCGCCTGGCGCTGGCGGCCCGAGGAGTCGCGCACCTGGACGCGGACATAGCCTGGGCCAGGCTGCCAATCGTCCAGCCGGCGCATCATGCCGAAGCCTGAATGGGCGGCGTTCGGGTATTGCGGGAAGTCGCGGCCGATATCGGGCC